>JACXUW010000374.1 GCA_014763705.1 Micrococcales bacterium
GCCGGTGCACGACGCGACGAGCGTGCCGCCCTCGGTCGTGAAGGACGCCGTGCGCCTGGTCGGAGGCGGCGGGCTCGGTGGCCGCGTCGTGCGCGTCGGGGAGGAGGTGCCCGGTGGCGTGGTCCGGCTGTGCGTCGGGGCCGTCGCGGGCGGGCTGCTCGTCCCGTCGTCGGGCTCGTCGCTCGAGCGCGTCGGCGTCGGGGTGGCGTGGGTCGTGCCCGGGCTCGTCGAGGAGCCGGACGTGGACGCGTCGTCCGGGCCGTCGGTGGCCGCCGTGCGCAGGGCCGACACCTGGCCGACCTCGCTGCCCGCCCGCGAGACGACCGCGAAGGTCAGCCCACCGACGACGAGGACGACGACCACCCATCCGGTGACCATCGCCACGACCCGGCGCCGTGTGGTGTCCACGCGCGTCACCCCGTCCCTGCTCTACCGTGCCCACTGTGGCACACGTGCTCGTCATCGAGGACGACCCGGCGATCCGGTCCGCCCTCGTCCGTTCCCTCACCGACCGGGGGCACGCGGTCTCGAGCGCCCGCGCCGGCCTGGACGGCCTCCAGCAGGCCCTCGACGACTCCCCGGACGTCGTCCTGCTCGACCTGGGCCTGCCCGACCTCGACGGCCACAGCCTGCTGAGCATGCTGCGCGCGGTCCGCCAGACGCCGGTCATCGTCGTCACCGCCCGCGACGACGACCCCTCGGTCGTCAAGGCCCTCGACGCCGGCGCCGACGACTACGTCGTCAAGCCGTTCGGGATGGACCAGCTCGAGGCCCGGATGCGCGCGGTGCTGCGCCGCACCAGCGGCGACGGCGGCAGCCAGGCCCTCGAGATCGGCGAGCTGGCCATCGACCCGGCGTCGCGCGAGGCCACGCTGCGCGGCGAGGCGCTCGACCTCTCCCGCCGCGAGTTCGACCTGCTGCTGTACCTCGCGCGGCACGCCGGCGAGGTGGTCAGCAAGCGCGAGGTCCTCGCGGACGTCTGGAACCAGCCGTACGGCGGCGGTGAGCGCACCGTCGACGTCCACCTGTCGTGGCTGCGGCGCAAGCTCGGCGAGAGCGCGGCTCATCCGGGATACCTCCACAGCATCCGCGGGGTCGGCATCCGGCTCGCGGCGCCCAGCGAGGACCTCGAGGGACCCGCCGACGACTCCGCCGACGACGCTCCCGACGGCGCTCCCGACCCCCGGCCATGACCCGCCGGATCGCGTGGCTCGTCGCGGCGACGACCTCGGCCGTCGTCGTGGCGTTCGTCGTCCCGCTCTGCTTCCTCGTGGCCAACATCGCCTCCGACCGCGCGACGACCCGGGCCCGCGAGCAGGCGCAGTCGATCGCCCGGATCGTGGCGACGGGTGCCGAGACGGACGCCCTGCAGCGCACGGTGCGCGACGCGAGCGCGCAGGGACCGGACGTCGTCGTCGTGCAGCCGGACGGCACCGTCATCGGCGGGGACGCGCCACTCGACGCCCGCACCCTCGTGGCCATCGAGCGGGCCCGCCGGGACGGCTCCGCCTTCACGAGCAGCCGGCCGGGCGGGCTCGACGCGCTCGTCGCGGTGGTCACGCCGAGCGGGCGAGCGGTCGTCGTCTCGAGCGTGTCGACCGACGAGCTGCGCGCCGGCGTGCCGAGGGCGTGGCTGACCATCGGCGGCCTCGGGGTGGTCCTCGTCGGGCTCTCCGTGGCCGCGGCGTGGAACCTCGGGCGCCGGGTCAGCGTGCCGGTGACCGAGGTCGCCGCCGTGGCCCACCGGCTGCGCGAGGGTGACGACTCGGCGCGTGCGGTGCCCGGCGGCCCGCCGGAGACGGCCGAGCTGGGCCGGGCGCTCAACGCGCTCGCCGACCGCATCCACGACCTCGTCGGGGCCGAGCGCGAGGTCGTCGCCGACCTCGGGCACCGGCTGCGCACACCGGTGACGGCGCTGCGCCTCGACACCGACCTCGTCGAGGACCCCGACGTCGCCGCCCGGCTGAGGCGCCACGTCGACCACCTGCAGCGCAGCATCGACGAGGTCGTGCGCTCGGCCCGGCGCACCGTCGACTCCGAGCTCGACCCCCGGACGAGCCCCTATCCCGTCGTCGCCGCCCGCGTCGCCTTCTGGGGTCCGCTGGCCGAGGACCAGGGACGCTGGCTGCACCTGACCGGCGACCCGACGACGGCCGCCGTCGCGATGTCCGACGCGGACCTGCGCGAGCTCGTCGACACGGTGCTGGACAACGTCTTCGCGCACACGCCCGAGGGCGCGGACATCCGGGTGCGGGTCGCGCAGCCCGACCGACGGCACGTCGAGGTCGTCGTCGAGGACGCCGGCCCCGGGATGGACCTGCCGTGGCGCGGCCGGGGGCACAGCGCCGGCGGGTCGACCGGGCTCGGGCTGGCCATCGTGCACCGCATCGCGGAGCAGGCCGGTGGCACGGTCGAGCTCGGGCGCTCCGACCTCGGCGGCCTGCTGGTCCGGGTGGCCCTGCCCACCACCGACCGCGGCTGACCGCCGGCCCACGAGGAGCCGGACGACGTCAGTCGTCCCCGTACCCACCGTGGTCGTCGTCGCCGTCGTGGTCGTCCTCGCCACCGTGGTCGTCACCGTCGTCGTCACCGGTCGTCGGACGCGTCGTCGGCGTGGTCGCCGCCGGGCGCGACGTCGGTCCGTGGGTCGGCTCCGCCGTGCGGTCGGAGGTCGACGAGCTGGACCGGACCGAGGCGGGCACGGTGAAGGTCGGGCCGGGCACGTGCGTGACGCACACTCCGTGCTCGAGCTTCGCCGGGGCGGCACACGGCGCGAGGTGGGTGACGGTCGGCGTCGGCACCGGGCCGAACGTGGGGGCCACCTTGACGGTCGCGGCGACCTGGTCGGACGGCGCGGTCGCCGCGTAGACCCCGACGGCCAGCAGGCCGCCGAGCAGGGTGCCGGTCGCGATGGTCGTCGACAGGGACACGGGGTACCTCCGGAGCAGGGTTCGGGGAGGACCATCGTCGGGGGCGCCGGGTCAAGCCCGGGTCGTCCCGGCGCTAAGAGTGCGTTAAGGAACGAGCGGGCCCGGCCGGCCATGACGCTCCCTTAACACGGCGATGACGTGCCCTTCAGGCTCGTCGGCGCATCGTGGAGGACGCGAGACCCTCTGCCCCCGCCGACCACTTCAGGAGAACTTCGGTGAAATCCCTGCTCAGCCGAGGACAACGCGACCGGTCGCGCGCCCTCCTGACGGTGCTCAGCGGCGCGCTCGCAGCGTCGGCGGTCGCGGCGACCGGTGCCGCGACCGCCGCCGTGGCGCGGGAGACCGCGCACCACGACGCCGTCAAGGCCCAGGCGAAGGCCGAGGCCGACGCGAAGGCCGCGAAGGAGTACCACGACCAGCTCGTGGCCTGGGCCAAGGCGCACCCCGTGGTCGTCCAGAAGGCCCGCAAGACCAAGCGGGTCGTCGCCAGGAGCGTCATCGTCACCG
>JACXUW010000375.1 GCA_014763705.1 Micrococcales bacterium
GTCTTCATCCAAGGCCGGCTGTGCTGGGGCAACATCCCGAGGCCGAAAACACTGGGCGTTGCCGCCATCTCGGAATTCGAGCGCGCGGTGTTCGACAGCTGGTCAACTCACCCCAACCCCGGCCAGGAGCGGACGGTCACGGGGAAGGGCGGCCTGGTCAGGCTCTGGGACGATCTTGCCGCGCGCGGCGCGCGTCGTTTTCCGGTGAAGCGGCTCCGATCCTTCCATCCTGCCGCCGGCCAGCGGCAAGTCCGTCCCGCCGCTGATGCGGTCACGGTCGGTATGCTCGTTGCCGCAGCGGCAGGGAGATGATCATGATCGCCGAAGATCCGACCGCGGCGGCACTGCTCGCTGTCGTGCCCTGCTATCCGGTGCCATCGAGCGGTGGCTCGCCGGCACTCGACGCGCTTCGCGGCAGCCGTGCCGGCCACGGCCTTGCGGTGGGCAAGGATGGCGTAATGCTCATCCTGCGCCGGCCATGGCTTGCTCTCGATGCGCCGGTGACGCCGCCGATCGCCGCCTATCTTCCTTATGGCAGCATCGGGTCACCCAAGGCCGACCTGCGCTGCGGACTGATCCCTGGCGAGCATCTGGCTGCGATCCTCGATCACTTCCGGGCGGCTCTGCCCAACGAGGCTGCGGCCTTCATCCTCTGGAACGAGACGACCAACACGTTCGCGGTCGATTTTCCGGCAATCGACGACGCCACGCCGACACGCCTCGTCTATCGCCCCCCGGTCTGCGAGCCGGGCTGGCACATGGTCTGCGACATCCACAGCCACGGGCGGGGGCCCGCCTATTTCAGCGCGACCGACGATGCGGACGACGCCCACGCTACGAAAATTTCGCTCGTCATCGGCCGGCTCCACGATCCCGCTGGCCCGGTCATGGCAGCGCGGCTCTGCGCGGGCGGCATGTTCCTGGCCGTACCGCGCAGTCCATTTTCCGGAGACAATCCATGCAGCCTGAGAGCCCCAAGCGCCACTATCTTCCCGCCGCCTTCGACAACAGCGCTGTCCGAATCCTGCTCGTGGGATGCGGTGGAAACGGAGCGCAAATGCTGATGGGGCTCGCCTCGCTCGATACCGCATTGCGCGCAATTTCCTCACGCTCGCTCGAGGTCACCGTGGTCGACGAAGACATCGTCACCGAGGCGAATCTCGGCCGCCAGCCCTTCTACCGCTGCGATCTCGGCAATTCGAAGGCGAGGACGCTGACCGAACGGATCAACCTTGCCCATGGTCTGGCCTGGAAGGCGGTCCACGGCCGCGCACCCGGAGCGATCGGCGTCGACAACAGCCATGTGCTCATCAGCTGCGTCGACACGGCCTCGGCCCGCCGCGCGCTGGGCGCGGCGCTGCAGGATGCGCGGAACCCGCCCATCTATTGGTTGGACCTCGGCAACCGCGCCAGCGACGGCCAATATCTGATCGGATGCCCGGGCCGTGGAACCGGCCGCGACGATAATCGCCTTCCAACGGTGCTCGAGGCTTTTCCCGAACTCGCCGACGAGGGCCTGGCCGAAGACGATGCGCCCTCCTGTTCGGTCGCCGAGGCGCTCGAGCACGTCGGGCTCGCCGACCACGGCGAGCACCGGCCGGACGAGCTCTCCGGTGGTCAGCAGCAGCGGGTCGGGCTGGCTCGTGCCCTCGTCGCCGAGCCGGGGCTGCTCCTCGCCGACGAGCCGACCGGCCAGCTCGACTCCGAGACCGCGGGCGAGATCATGCGGCTCATCGCCCGGCTGGCCAAGGAGCGGTCGATGACGACGCTCGTCACGACTCACGACCCGGCGCTGCTGGCCGTCGCCGACCGCGTCCTCGAGATCGCCGACGGCCACCTCGTCGACCCCGAGTGAGCGTCACTCGGGGACGCGGACCATGCCCTCCTGGGCGACGGTGGCCACGAGCGAGCCGTCGGCGGTGAACATCCGGCCGAGGCCGAGCCCGCGCCCGCCCTGCGCGGACGGCGACTCCTGGGCGTAGAGCACCCACTCGTCGGCGCGGGCCGGGCGGTGGAACCACATCGCGTGGTCGAGGCTGGCCATCTTGAGCCCGCGCGTCGTCCACGGCAGACCGTGCCGGCGCAGGATCGGCTCGAGGAGGCTGTAGTCGGAGGCGTAGGCGAGGACGGCGTCGTGGACCAGCGGCTCGTCGGGCAGCCGGCCGACCGCCCGCATCCACACCCGTTGGTGGGCCACCGCGTCGGCCGGGGGAGCCGCGAAGAGGTTGCCCTCGACGTGCCGCAGCTCGATGGCCCGGCGCGAGATGTGTTGTGCCCGAGGGTCGTCCACGCCCTCGAACGCCTCACGAAGGGACGGCACGGACTCCGGCTCGGGCGCCGGCGGGGCGGCGTCCTGGTGGTCGAGCCCGCCGTCGGGCACCTGGAAGGACGTGCTCATCGAGAGGATCGGCTGGCCGTCCTGGATGGCGTGGACGCGCCGGGTCGAGAACGAGCGGCCGTCACGCATCCGCTCGACCGAGAAGGTGATCGGGCGGGTGTCGTCGCCCGGGCGCATGAAGTAGGCGTGGAGGGAGTGCAGCCGCCGGGGGACCTCGCCCACCCCGGCCACCGTGCGCCCGGAGGCGACGACCCCCTGGGCGAGCACCTGGCCACCGAACACCCGGCCGTGCGGCTGCCTCTGGCTGCGCCCGCGGAACAGGGTGATGTCCTCCGCGAAGGTCGAGGGGATGGCCAGCGCCGGGTCGGTGAGGCTCGTCGGCTGGACGCTCACCTGGGCGGACCCGAGCTCCTCGAGGTCGAGGGTCCGCAGGAGGTCGTCGAGGGGGTCCACGGGCGCGTCGCTCACGCGGGTCACGATAGCCAGCCCGGGGGAGGTGCTCAGGCGACGAGGGGTCGGCGCGCCCGCTCGCCCGCCCCGCGTCGCCCGGACGCGACCGGGGTGCGCCCGGCCCGCACCCGCTCGGCCGCCCGGGCGAGGCGGTCGACGGCCTCGCGCATCGTCTCCGGCGGCAGGACGTGCGGCACCCGGATCCAGCGGTCGAGGCCGCCGTCGACGGCGAACCGCGGACCCGCGGCGACGAGCAGCCCCTCATCCTCGGCGGCTGCGGCGAGTGCGGTGGAGGACAACCCGGTCGGCAGCTCGCACCACAGCGACAGCCCGCCGCGGGGCACGGTGAACCGCACGTCGGGCAGCCGCTCGCGCAGCGCGCCGGCCAGGGCGTCGCGGGCGGCGACGAGGTCGGCCCGCCGCTCGGGGGTCAGCCCGGGGGAGCGCTGCATCAGCTCGGCGAGGACGAGCTGCTCAATATCGCCCTGGGCATCCTGCACCTGCACGACCGGCCGCGGATCAAGAGCTTCACGCGCAAGGATCCGTTCGACCGCTTCGTCTCGGTCCTGGCCTATGTGCCGCGCGAGCGATACGCCGCCAGGATGCGCCCGATGCGCTCGCAGCCCAGGCCCTGTGCCGCGTCTATGG
>JACXUW010000376.1 GCA_014763705.1 Micrococcales bacterium
GGGCGTTGACCGGCGCCATCCGGGTCGGGAGGGCGATGCCGCCGCCCTCCCCCGCGAGACCCGCGGCGGCGAGGAGCCCGGCGAACCCGGCGTCGTCGAGGGTGGCCGGGTCGAGGCCGGCGAGCATCCCGGCGAGCTGCGGGTCGACGGCCACCGGCCCGGCGGCGCGGGCGGCGGCGACGGCGTCGCGCAGGGTCTCGACGAACTCCCCGACCGCCGGCGCGGTGGCGGCCGACAGCGTGAGGTGCAGGGTCGGCGGGAGGGCGCCGAAGGCCATCTGCGGCTGGACGAACCAGCCGCGGACGAGCATCTCGTCGGCGATCGTGAAGACGTCGCACGAGCCGTCCGTGGCGAGGGCGAGGAGGGTGGAGTCGGGCTCGGCGACGACGCGGAGCCCGTCGACCTCGGCCGCTGCAGCCGCGAGCCCGACCGTCGCGGAGCGGGTCTCGCGGGCGAGCCGGGCGTAGCCATCGATGCCGATGTGCCGGGTCACGGCCCAGGCCGCCGCGAGGGGCCCGCCGGACTTCGTCGACTGCATCGTCGTGTTGAGCATCGTGTAGCCGGGCCAGTCGGCGGACGCGAACAGGTGGCCCCGGCGCAGTGCGGCGTCCCGGTGGAGCAGCAGCGAGACGCCCTTGGGGGTGTAGGCGTACTTGTGCAGGTCGACGCTGATGCTCGTCACCCCCTCGACCGCGAAGGTCCACGGCGGCACGTCGTCGAGGTGGGGCAGGACCCAGCCGCCGATGCACGCGTCGACGTGGCAGCGGACGCCGGCCTCGGCGGCGGCCCGCGCGATGTCCACGACCGGGTCGACGACGCCGTGTGCGTACGAGGGAGCCGAGGCGACGACGAGGACGGTGGAGGGGTCGAGCGCCGCGCGCACGGCCGCCGGGTCGGCCCGCAGGGTCGTGGGGTCGACCTCGACGACGACCGGCCGGACGCCGAGGTACTTCGCCGCCTTCCGGAACGCCGCGTGGGCCGTGGACGGCAGCACCATGCTCGGCGCCGCGACGCCCGGGGCGCCCTCACGCGCGGCCAGCACGGCGAGCAGGATCGACTCGGTGCCGCCCGAGGTCACCGAGCCGGCGAAGCCCTCCGGCGCGTCGAGCAACGCACCCGCGTCGGCGACGAGGTCGTTCTCCATCCGCAGCAGCGAAGGAAACGCGGTGGGGTCCAAGCCGTTCGACGACGCGAACATCGAGAGGGCCTCACGTCCGAGGGCATCGGCCTCGGCGAGCCCGGAGTCATAGACGTAGGCCAGGGTGCGACCGCCGTGGGTCGGCAGGTCGTCGGCGCGCAGGGCGCGGAGCTCGGCGAGCACGTGGCCGGCGTCCTCACCGGCGGGACGGTCGGTGGTCATCGGTGGGACATCCCCTCGTCGAGGCGGTAGCGGCGGAGCACGAGCAGGGACCCGGCGACGAGCACCGCCGGCACGACGGTGAAGCCGAGGGCGATCGCCACGTGCGCCGAGTCCGGCTGCACCGCAGCGGAGTCGGTGCTCGAGACGTATCCGCCGAGGGCGAGCACCCCGGCGTACAGGAACGGACCGACCGCGAGGCCGAGCGTCTCGCCGGCGGTCCACACGCCGGTGTACGTGCCGGCGCGGTCCTCCCCGGTGCGCGCGGTGTCGGCCGCGGCGACGTCGGGGAGCATCGCGAGCGGGAACATCTGGCAGGCCGCGTACCCGACCCCGACGACGCCGACCGCCGCCGCGGTCGCCGCCGTGCCGACAGCGGTGGCGGCCAGCGTGGCGAGGGCTCCGGCCCCGAGGAGGACCGAGCCCCAGACGTACCCGGTGCGCTTGCCGCGGCGCTCGCCGACGCGCTGCCACAGCGGCGTGACGAGCAGGGCCGGGCCGACGAAGCAGACGAAGAGGACGGTGGAGGCGCCCGGGCTGCCGAGGAGGACGCGGGCGACGTAGTCGACACCGGCCAGCATCGCCCCGGTCGCGAGGGCCTGGAGCACGAAGACGGCCAGGAGGGTGCGGAAGTCACGTGCTGCGGCGACGACCCGCAGCTGGTCGCGCAGGCTGCCCCCGGCCGTCGCGGCCCGGCTCATCGGCGCGGTGCGGGTCCCCCACCACGCGCCGACGGTGCCGATCGCGATGAGCACGGCGACGAACAGCCCGACGCCGCGGTAGCCCCACGTCGGCCCGAGGGCGTCGCGGACCACCGGGGACAGGCCACCGCTCACGAGGATCGCGAGGGCCAGGACCGCGACCCGCCAGGTCATCAGCCGGGTGCGCTCGTCGTAGTCGTCGGTCATCTCCGCCGGCATCGCGACGTAGGGGACCTGGAAGAACGCGTAGGCCGTGGCGCACGCGAGGAAGAGGACGACGACCCACGTGGCGGCGAGGCCGGTCGGGCGGGTCGGGCCGGAGAAGAGCAGGACGAAGGCGACCGCGAGCGCCAGCCCGGCGCGCAGGAGGAACGGCCGGCGGCGTCCGCCGGGATGGGTCGAGCGGTCGCTGACCCGTCCGGCGACCGGGTTGAGGAGGACGTCCCAGGCCTTGGGGAGGAAGACGACCAGGCCCGCGACCCCGGCCGCGACGCCGAGCCGGTCGGTGAGGTACGGGAGGAGGAGCAGCCCGGGCACGGTGCCGAACGAGCCGGTCGCGACCGACCCCAACCCGTAGCCGCGACGGGCGGAGACGGGGAGCGGCGCGGCCATGACCGGACCCTAGTGGGCAGGATGGGCGGGTGAGTGGAGGTCGCAGGTTCCGAGGACGCATCGCCGGGGTGGGCTCGAGCTCGGGGGTGCGCGTCGTCGTCGGGTGGTGGCCGGAGTCGCCGTTCGGGGAGTTCGCCGACGCCATGGTCGAGACGGCCTCGGGACACCGGGTCCTCCTCGCACCGACCGACGAGGTCGCCGACCTCGTGTCCACGACGTACACCTTCGACGAGGTCCGGCTCGAGCCCTTCGCGGTCACCGCCGCGGCCGGGACCGCGGGCTCCTCCGGGCGCTGGGCCGTGCGCTCGCCGTCGCTGACCCTCGACCTCGACGTGGGCGGGCGCACCCTGCTCGGCGCGCTGCTGCGGGGCGTGCCCCGGCCGCTCGCCGAGAGCCCGGTGTTCGCGACCCTCGCCGACCCCGTGGCGCGCGTCGTGCTGCGCGGCGTACGCACCCGCGGCGTCGCCCGGGCCGGCCGGCGCGAGTACTACGGAGCGACCGACGTCCGCTCGGTGAGCTGGGCGGCGGGTCGCTTCGACGGCGTCGAGCTCGGTCGGCTGGCTCCGGTCGAGCCGCCCTGTCGGTTCGGGTTCTCCTCCACCCCGCGCCGGCCGTCGGTGACGAGCGTGACGACGACCATCACCGACCTCGGCTGACCGCTGGCGCACCGGGCCCGGGCAGCGGGTCGGGGGCGCCGGTCCGGCCGCCGTCGTCGGGGGTCCGGTCGCCTCCAGGTCCCGCGACATGCGGACGGGCGGGCC
>JACXUW010000377.1 GCA_014763705.1 Micrococcales bacterium
GTCACCGCCGCCCTGGCCCGGGCCGTCGCCGAGGGCGCCGTCGAGGTCACCGGCACCTGGTCGCACTTCGCGTGGGCCGACGCGCCGCAGCACCCCACCGTCCGGGCCCAGCAGGAGCGTTTCGTCGAGGCCGTCGCCGAGCTCGAGCGCGCCGGGGTCGACCCGGGCCTGCGCCACCTCGCCAACTCGGCCGCCACGCTGACCAACCCGAGCGCCCACTTCGACCTCGTGCGGCCCGGCCTCGCCGTCTACGGGCTCTCCCCGGTCCCCGACCTCGGCCGCCCCGCCGACTTCGGCCTCCGCGAGGCGATGCGCGTCACCGCGCGGCTCACCCAGGTCAAGCGGGCCCGCGCCGGCCAGGGCGTCAGCTACGGGCACGAGTACACGACCGACCGAGACACCGTCCTCGGCCTCGTCCCGATGGGGTACGCCGACGGCATCCCGCGGCACGCGGGCAACAGGGGCCCGGTGCAGGTCGGCGGTCGCCGGTACACGATCGCCGGCCGGGTCTGCATGGACCAGTTCGTCCTCGACCTCGGCCCGGACTTCGGCGGCGCCCCCGGCGACGAGGTCACCGTCCTCGGCCGCGGCGCCGACGGCGAGCCGACGGCGCAGGACTGGGCGGAGGCCGCCGGCACCATCAACTACGAGGTCGTCACCCGGATGGCGCCGCGGCTGCCCCGGGTGGTCGTCGGGGGCGAGGCCTGATGCCCGCCCTGC
The DNA here is from genome assembly GCA_014763705.1 of Micrococcales bacterium. Classification (GTDB taxonomy): domain Bacteria; phylum Actinomycetota; class Actinomycetes; order Actinomycetales; family Dermatophilaceae; genus Phycicoccus. Next base: position 721 of record JACXUW010000377.1, read on the forward strand.
CGGCAGGCGGTCCGCTGGGGCTCGTCGGCGCCGTCGGCGACCGCGTACGCCGGGGCCGCAGCGTCCGTCCCGAGCTCGGCGACCCGGCCCAGGGGTGGGAGCACACGCCGACCGAGGCCCTCGTCGTCACCACCGACGACGGCGTCGACCTCCACGTCGAGATCGACGCGCCCCGCACCGCCAGCCGCGGCCAGCGCCACCTCGCGGGCCGCGCCCCCACCGTGGTCCTCGTCCACGGCTTCGCCCTGACCATGCAGTCGTGGGTGCTCCAGCGACGCGAACTGCTCGAGCAGGGCCTGCGCGTCGTCACCTACGACCAGCGCGGGCACGGCCGGTCCTCCCTGCCCGACCTCGCCTCCTGCACCGTCGAGCGGCTCGGCCTCGACCTGGCTCGGGTGGTCGAGGTGACCTGTCCCAGTGGGCCGCTCGTCCTCATCGGCCACTCGATGGGCGGGATGAGCGTCATGTCCTTCGCCGGCCAGCACCCCGACGTCGTGCGCGACCGGGTGCTCGCGGTCGGTCTCGTCTCGACCTCGCCCGGGGGTCACGAGGTGACCGAGTTCGGCCTCGGCCCGCTCGCCGGCCGGGTCGTCGGCTCGCTGGGGCCGGGCGTGCTGACCCGCCTCTCGCGGCACGCCGGCCCGATCGGCATGCTGCGCCGGATGGGCAAGGGTGTCCAGGACCTCGCCGTCGCGCGCTGGGCCTTCGACTCCCCGGTCAGCCCGGCCCTCGTCGACCTCGTCGCCGAGATGATCTTCGCGACGCCCTTCGACGTCATGGCGGCCTTCCTCCCGGACATCGACGGCCTCGACCTCGTGCCGTCGCTCGGAGCGCTCGCCGGCGTCGAGCTGCTCGTGATGAACGGCGCCGGCGACCTCATCACGCCGCCGTCGCACTCGGAGGAGATCGTCCGGCACGTGCCGGGGGCGGAGCACGTGGTCGTCCGCGACGGCGGCCACCTCCTCATGCTCGAGCACCCCGCGATCGTCACCGAACAGCTCGTCGCGCTCGTCCAGCGGGCTCGCCGAGCGGTCGCCGAGGGCGTCCCGGTGAGCAGCAAGCCGCGGGTCCGCCGCACCGTCCAGGACATGTCCAAGAAGCGGCGCGCCGCCCGGGCCCGCCGGGAGGCCGCCTCGTGAGCGCCCGACGGTTCGCCCTCCCCGAGGTCGACGACACCCGCGAGCTCGGCACCGCCCTCGGTGGTCTGCTGCGGGCCGGCGACCTGGTCGTGCTCACCGGCACCCTCGGCGCGGGCAAGACGACACTGACCCAGGGCCTGGGCGCGGCACTCGGCGTGCGTGGAGCCGTCACGTCACCGACCTTCGTCATCGCCCGGGTCCACCCGTCGACCGTCGGCGGCCCGCCGCTCGTCCACGTCGACGCCTACCGGCTCGGCGGCAGCCTCGAGCTCGACGACCTCGACCTCGACGCGACCGTCGAGGAGTCGGTGACGGTCGTCGAGTGGGGCCACGGCCTCGCCGAGGGCCTGGCCGAGGACCGCCTCGAGGTCGTCCTCGACGTCGACCCCGCCACGGAGGTGCGGACGGCCACGGTCACCGGCGTCGGGGGACGGTGGGCCGGCTCCGACGACGGCGGGCCCGACCCCCTCGAGTCCCTCGGAGGAGAGCCGTGCTGACCCTCGCCATCGACACCTCGACCTCGGCGATCGGCGTCGCGGTGGCCCGGCCCGGAGCCCCCGCCGTCACCGCCGTCGCGATCGACCCGCGCAAGCACACCGAGCTGCTCGCCCCACTCGTCGAGCAGGCCCTGGCCGAGGCCGGCGCCGGCGTCGGAGACGTCACCGACGTCGCCGTCGGCACCGGGCCCGGCCCGTTCACGGGGCTCCGGGTGGGGATGGTCACCGCGGTGACGATGGGGTACGCCCTCGGGGTGCCGGTGCACGGTGTCTGCTCGCTCGACGTCCTCGCCGAGCAGGCCCTCACCGCCTCCGACGCCGACGAGCTGCTCGTCGCCACCGACGCCCGCCGCCGGGAGGTCTACTGGGCGCGCTACGCCCGCGACGCGGACGGCGCTGCCCGTGCCCTCGACGCCCCGGCCGTCGACGCTCCGGCCCACCTCCCGGAGCGCACCCGGATGCTCCCGGTGGCGGGTCGCGGGCCGCTGCTCTACCCCGATCTGTTCCCGGCGCCGCTGCCCGAGGTCCTCGACGTCGACCCCTCCGTCCTCGCCCGGATCGCCGGCCGCCGGCTCGCCGCCGGCACCCCGATGCCGGTCGAGCCGCTCTACCTGCGCCGCCCCGACGCGCTGACCACCGCGGAACGCGCGGCCCGATGAGGTCGGCCCCCACGCTCCGCGTGGCCCCCGCGCTCCGCGACGCGCGCTGGCCCGACCTCGGCGGGCTGGCCGCGCTCGAGACGACCCTGTTCCCGGACGACGCCTGGTCGCCCCCGTCGTGGTGGGCCGAGCTCGCCGCACGTCCGCGCCGCGACTACGTCGTCGCCGAGGCCGACGGCGCGCTGGTCGGGTATGCCGGCCTGGACCACGGCGGCGAGGTGTCGGACGAACTGCGGGCGCGGCTGGATTCCTACAACGATGTCCAGGCCCGGCTGCAGCGCCTGCTGGCCTCGTCGGGACCGGACCATCCGCAGGTCCCCGGCCTGCAGCAGACCCTGGTCAGCACCGCCGAACGCCTGTTCATCGAACTGCAGGCTCAACGCGCCGAGGCCCAGAGCACGCT
>JACXUW010000378.1 GCA_014763705.1 Micrococcales bacterium
ACACCGCCGGGCTCACCGCCCTCGCCACCGCCGTCTCGACGCCGCACTCGTCGTCGTACGGCCACTACCTCAGCGACGCCCAGTACCGCTCCCGCTTCGCTCCGACCGCCGCGAGCGTCGCGGCGGTCCGCTCGTGGGCGAAGGGCGCCGGCCTGCGGGTCGACGCCGTCGGTGCGGACAACCACTTCGTCTCGGTCTCCGGCAGCGCGTCCGCGGTGTCGCAGGCGTTCACCGCCGGGCTGCAGACCTTCAGCGTCGACGGGCACACCGGCACGGCGCCGACCACCGCGGTCACCGTGCCCGACAGCCTCGCCGGGCAGGTCCTCGCGGTCACCGGGCTCGACACCGTGACGCACTGGACCGCGCCGAACCTCCAGAAGGACAAGGGAACCCCGTCCGCCGACGCCGGCACCTCGCCGAGCGACCTCGGCCCGCCCCCGGGCTTCGTCAACGCGACGCCCTGCTCCTCGTACTACGGGCAGAAGGTCGACAAGACCGACCCCGCGTTCGAGGGGAAGCACCTCCCGTACGCGGTCTGCGGCTACGTGCCCTCGCAGCTGCGCTCCACCTACGGCGTCAGCACCTCGCGGCGCACGGGGCGGGGCCAGACGGTCGCCATCACCGACGCCTTCGCGGCGCCGACCATCGAGAAGGACGCGAACACCTACGCGGCCCGGCACGGTGACCGGCCCTTCCGCCGGGGCCAGCTGACCCAGTCCAACGACACGAACTACGACCCGGCCAAGGTCGACGAGTGCGGTGGCAACGGCTGGTTCGGCGAGGAGACCCTCGACGTCGAGGCCGTCCACGGGATGGCGCCCGACGCGGGCGTCGCGTACTACGGCGCGGCCAGCTGCTACGACGACGACCTGCTCGCCTCGCTCGCGCGGGCCGTCTCGGACAACCGCGCCTCGGCGATCTCCAACTCGTGGGGCGAGCCGACCTACGTGACGGTCGACGGAGCGGTCTACCCGACGATCGACCAGACGCTCGTCGACGCCTACGAGTCGGTCTTCCTCCAGGGCGCGGTGCAGGGCATCGGGTTCTACTACTCCTCGGGCGACGACGGCGACGAGGGCGCGAACACCGGTGTGGTCTCGCCCGACTGGCCGGCGGCCGACCCCTGGGTCACCGCCGTCGGTGGCACCGCGCTCGCGGTCGACAAGCACGGCCGGCGCCAGTTCGAGACCGGCTGGGGCACCGAGCGCTACTCGCTGACGAACGGCGCGTGGACCTCGGACGGCTTCCTCTACGGGGCCGGCGGCGGCTGCAGCGACATCTTCGCCAAGCCGGCCTACCAGCGGCTCGCCCGCACCGGGTGCGACAAGCGGGCCGTGCCCGACGTCGCGATGGACGCCGACCCGACGACCGGCATGCTCGTCGGTGAGACGCAGGTGTTCGACCTGCCGACGAAGTTCGGCCAGGGAACCCGCTACGGCGAGTACCGCATCGGCGGCACGAGCCTCGCGGCGCCGCTGTTCGCCGGCGTCCAGGCCGACGCGCAGCAGGGTCGGCGGCGGATCGGCTTCGCCGACCCGCTGATCTACCTCCTCGGTGCGTTCGGTGTCTTCCACGACGTCCGGCCCGAGGGCGACCCGGGCAACATCCGCGTCGACTACGTCAACGGCCTCAACGCCGACGACGGGCTGCGCTCGACGGTCCGCACCTTCGACGAGGACTCGAGCCTGACCACCGGTCGCGGCTGGGACGACGTCACCGGGGTCGGCACGCCCACGGCGGCCTACCTCTGGGCGGCCTCCCGGCTCTGACCGGAGCCACCCGCGCGGGGCCCGGCCGCCACGGCGGCCGGGCCCCGTCGCGTCAGGCGTACAGCGCCCCGACGACCTCGCGGAAGGCCTCGGTGTGCCGGTCGACGTCCTCGCGGGTGGTGTCGGGGCACATGAGCGCCATGTTGTGGAACGGCGTCATGAGGATGCCGCGGTTCACCATCGCCAGGTGCAGGTAGGCGTCGAGGTCGTCGTCGTGGGCCGCGGCCGACTCCTCGCCGGTGCGGGGCGCCGGCCGGGCGAACCGGTACTCCGAGCGGGCGCCGAGCCGGCTGACCGACCACGGCACGTCGTACTCGTCGAGGACGCCCTGCACTCCCTCGGTGAAGGCCTCGGCCAGCGAGCTCATGCGCGCGAACGCGTCCTCGGTGAGCACCTCGCCGAGGGTGGCCCGCATCGCCGCCGTCGAGAGCGCGTTGCCGGCGAGCGTCCCGCCGACCCCGCCGACGTCGATGATGTCCGCCTCGCCCGTCTCGGTGTGCCGGGTCACGGCTGCCGCCACCTCCGCGGTGATGCCGTACGCCCCGCACGGGATGCCGCCGCCGATCGACTTGCCGATGACGAAGAGGTCGGGCTGCAGGTCCCACGCGCGGGTCGCGCCACCCCAGCCGGCCGAGAAGGTGTGCGTCTCGTCGATCATCAGCAGCGCGCCGTACCGCGTGGCCAGCTCGCGCAGCCCCTCGAGGAACCCGGGTTCGGGCAGGACGATGCCGATGTTGGTCAGTGCCGGCTCGGTGAGGATGGCGGCGACGTCGCCGTGCGCCAGCTGGCGCTCGACCGAGGCGAGGTCGTTCCACGTCGCGGCCCGGGTGGTGAGGTCGAGCGGGACCGGGGGAGCGACGTTGCCGGGGCGCGAGAGCGTCGTCCCGTCCGGCCCGGGGATCGCGAAGGTCTCGTCGACCGAGCCGTGGTAGCAGTAGCCGAAGACGAGGATCTTCGAGCGACCGGTCGCCAGCCGGGCCAGCCGCACGGCCCACCGGTTCGCGTCGGTCGCCGACAGGGTGAAGCTCCACAGCGGCATCCCGAACCGCCGGGTCAGCTCCTCGCCCACCCACTGGGCGTCCTCGCTGGGCAGCATCGTCGTGATGCCGCCGAGCTCGCCCATCCGTCGGGAGACGGCGGCGGTCGTCGGTGCCGGCGAGTGGCCGGCCATCGCGCCGGTGTCGCCCAGGGCGAAGTCGACGTAGGTGTGGCCGTCGACGTCGGTGACCCGGTTGCCGCGGGCGCGGTCGAGGTAGAGGGGGAAGCCGCCGCTCCACTTGTTCATCCACGTCATCGGCACCCGGCCGAAGAGGTTGCTCCCGGCCTCGAAGAAGGCCCGGCTACGCGGGTGCTCGGCGGTGTAGCGCTCCTGCTCGGCGGCGAGGAGGCGGGCCAGACGGTCGCGGTCGGTGCTCGGCATGCTCGCACCCTAGTGCTGCGGATGGAGTGTCGGAAGTGTCCGTTCGCGACGCGATCCGTCCCGCATCGACCGCGCGAGCCGCGAGATCGGTGGGTCGGGTCCGGGTCGGTGTGTCCTGGGACGATCGCCCCGACGCCGTGCCTCACGGGGGCCGGACCGGGGTGGGCCACCCGCGATTCGGCGCCCGGTCCGCGCGCTCCTAGGCTGGTGCGCCATGGCCCGCCAGCG
>JACXUW010000379.1 GCA_014763705.1 Micrococcales bacterium
CTCGCCGCCTACGGGCGCGGGGACGCCGTCGGCGTCGGGCTGTGGGTCTCGCACTGCTGCTCGGCCGTGCAGGCCGCCGCCCGCGAGGGTGAGGCGGTTGCCGACGCCGTGCTCGCCGGACGCCTCGACTAGGTGCCCCTCCCCGGTTGTCGCCGGGGGGCGCGAGGAGTAGAACTGGAGGTGGAGGAGCACCCGCTTCCCCCCGCACACCTACCGCGGACGACGGGTACCCACGCGCGGGCAGTCCACTGATGGACCGGTCGTCGTGGGCTCGTCCCACGGCCACGGCACGACAGCACGCCTGGTCGCCCGCAGCCCGCGGCAGGACGACGCCCCCGCCGGTCCTGACGGGGGCGTCGTCACGCCCGCGGACCTGTCGGTGGGCTCGGTGGTGGCTGGGGCCCGGTGTTCCCGCAGGTGAGGGGCCGCCCCCGGGGCGCGGGGACCGGGTGGTCAAGCATTCAACCTTTTCGCCCCAACCTACGGATCCAGTGCTCCTGAGCGGACTCTCAGGACGATTTCAGCAGTGTTGGCATCGGGCTTGCGCGGGGGGCCATCGATGAGACACGATGTACTCACTCGCTCCCCCTTGGGGTAGAGCGACCGGCGAACCGGCTTCTCCCCCCCGGAGCTCGGCTCGCCGACGGCCCCGGTTGTCCCCCCGACCGGGGCCGTCCCATGTCCGGACCACGGTCGTCCGATGGCGCCCGGACCGCGGACGCCCCGTGTCGCGCCGTCCACAGGGTCCGGGACGGCCGCTCGTCGTCCACAGATCGGCGTGACCCCCTCGCGCGGCGAGCCGGTGCGGCGGCAGCGTCGGGCCATGACCTCTCCACCGGCCTGCGTCGTCGTCGGCTCCTCCGGCGGCCTCGGCGCGAGCACCCTGGCCCTCGCCGTCGGTCGGCGCCTCGCGGCCGTCGGCCCACCCGCCACGGTCGTCGACCTCGCGACGACCGGCGGCGGCCTCGACGTCACGGCCGGCGTCGAGCACCTCGCCGGGCCGCGCTGGTCGGCCCTCGCCGGTGGTGGCGTCCCCGCCGTCGACAGCCTGCTCGCGGCCCTCCCCGCCGAGGACGGCTGCCGGGTCCTCTCTGCCGGCGGGCCGGCACCGCGCACGCTCACCGACGAGGCCGTCGCCGAGACGCTCGCCGCGCTCGTCGGCCACGCCGCACCCCTCGTCGTCGACGCACCGGCCACGTCGGGGCACCTCTCCCTCCTCCTCGCCGGCGGACCCCTCGTCGTCGTCGTGGCGGGCCTGCGCACGCGGCAGCTCGCCGACGCCGACGCGCTCGTCGACCGCCTCGTCGACCTGACCGAGTCCGTCACCGCGCCAGCCGATCTCCGTCTCGTCACCCGCGGTGCCCGGCCGAGCGCGGGTGTCCTGGACGACGTCGAGGCGCACCTAGGTGTCGCGCACCTCCAGCACCTGCCCGACGACCCCTTCGTCGCCAAGGAGGCCGAGCGCGGGCTGTGGCCCGGCACCGCGCGCACGGCGGTCCGGCGCTGTGCCGACACCGTCGCCGCGGCGCTCACCGGGGCCCGGGCCGGGCCGGTCGGGAGAGCCTCGTGAGCCGCGCCCCGACCTCGCCACGCCCGGCGGGCGTCGAGCGGGCGATCCGGGCAGGGGAAGGCCCCAGCCCCGCCCGCATCGCCCGGGTCGCCCGCGAGTCCACGCCGTACCTCGGCCCCGCCGCGGGCGACCGGGCCGCGCACGACCTGACGACCGGCCTCGTCGGCCTCGGCCCGCTCGCCGGGCTCGTCGAGGACCCCGAGGTCACCGATGTCCTCGTCAACGGCGACGGGTCGGTCTGGGTCGAGCGCGGCGCAGGAGTCGAACCGGCGGGTCCCGCCCTCGATCCCTCTGCGCTGCGCCCGCTGGCCGTCCGGCTGGCCGGGCTCGCGGGCCGGCGGCTCGACGACGCGCAGCCCTGGGTCGACGGCCTGCTGCCCAGTGGGGTGCGGCTGCACGCCGTCCTGCCCCCGCTCGTCGAGCACGGCCCGCACCTCAGCCTCCGGGTCCCGCGGCGGCGGCTGGCCGGGTGTGCCGCCCTCGTCGAGCACGGGATGTGCAGCCCGGGGACGGCGACGGTCCTGCGTGGCCTCGTGGCCGCCCGGCGGAGCCTCCTCGTCACCGGCGGGACGGGCGCCGGCAAGACCACCCTCCTCGGTGCCCTGCTCGCCGAGTGCCCGCCGGAGGAGCGGCTCGTCGTCGTCGAGGACGTCCGCGAGCTCGACCCCGACCATCCGCACGTCGTCCGGCTCCAAGGGAGGGCCGCCAACGTCGAGGGCGTCGGGGAGGTCCCGCTGTCCGTCCTGGTCCGGCAGGCCCTGCGGATGCGCCCGGACCGCCTCGTCGTCGGCGAGGTGCGTGGCGGCGAGGTCCGCGACCTCCTCGCGGCCCTCAACACCGGTCACGAGGGCGGCGCCGGCACCCTGCACGCCAACGGGCCCGGTGAGGTTCCGGCCCGGCTCGAAGCCCTCGGCTCGCTCGTCGGGATGCCACGCGCCGCCGTGCACGCCCAGCTGAAGGGCGCCCTGCAGGCGGTGGTCCACGTGGTCCGGGACGGGCGGGGCCGCCACGTCGACCGCATCGGCGTGCTCCGCGTCGGCCCCGACGGGCTCGTCGAGGTCCCCGTCGCCCTCACCGACCGTCCGGACGGACCGGTGCCCGGCGAGGCGTGGGCCGCGCTCGGCACGCTGCTGCCCGGGGCCGGAGCGCCGGCCGGCACGGTGCCCTCGTGACCGCCCTCGCGGTCCTGCTCGCCGTCTCGGCCGCCCTCGTGTGGCCGCGCGGGGACGGCGACCGTTCCTCTGCCGGCGCTCAGCGGTGGGGCGGGCGTCTGCGCAGCCGGGTCGCCGGTCGGGCCCGGTCCTCAGGCACCGACTGGGTCGCCGACCTCGCCGAGCTCGCGGCCGTCGGGCTGCAGGCCGGTCTCGACCTCCGCTCGGCCGCCGAGGTGGCGGCGCGCAGTCCCGGCGTCGCGCAGGCGGCGCCCTGGCTCCTCGACCGGCTCGCCGACGCGGGCCGCCGTGGGTCCGGCACGGCCGAGGCGCTCGCCGACCCGCCCGTCCCTCGGCCGGTGGCCGCCGACCTGGCCCTGCTGGCCAGGGCCTGGCACCTCTCGGAGGTCGTCGGCGCGACGGCATCGCGCACCACCGAGGGCGCGGCGGCCGCGCTGCGGGCACGGACCGCGGCCCAGGCACGGGCCCGGGCCGCGCTGGCGGGTCCCCGGGCGTCGATGCGCGTCCTCACCGCGCTCCCGCTCGCCGGGCCCGTCGCCGGGCTCGCCCTCGGACTGTCCCCCACCTCCCTCTACGGCTCGGCGGCGGCCAGGGCCTCGGCGCTCGTCGGGGTCCTGCTCGCCCTCGCCGGCTGGCTGTGGGCCGCGTGGCTCTACTGGCGCG
>JACXUW010000380.1 GCA_014763705.1 Micrococcales bacterium
GTCCTGCTGGAGCAGCGCGAAGACGACGCTGCCCACCCCGAGGGGCGAGCCGGCGTCGTCGACCGACGAGACCTCCTTGGTTGCGGCGGAGGTGTCGCGCAGCACCGTGAGGACCGCCGTGCCGTCCCGGCTGGTCGTCAGGTCGTCGGCGACGACGACACCACGCGAGCGGGTGTCGAGGGCCCGGCTCAACCCGACCCAGCGCTCGGCCACGGTGGTGCGGGTCGCCTGGTCGCCGTCGACGACCGAGCCGGACACGACGACGACGAGGTCGGCCCGGGCGAACTCGGGGGCGTCGAGGGAGAGCAGCCCGGCGTCGGCGAGCGTCTCGAGACCGGTGCGCGCCGTGGCGTCGTCCGGGCCGCTGTCGCCGGCCGGGGCGGTCCGCGCCAGGAGGGTGGCGAGGAGGATGTCGCGCGGCTCGGCGGAGCCGTTGGGCACCTCGACGCCGGCGTCCTTGGTCACCTGCGCCACGGCCGCGTCGCGGGCGTCGGCGGTCTTGCGGTCCGTGCTCACCCACTCCTCGCCGACGGTCGTCGTCGAGGCGAGCCGGGCCCCGGCGGTGCGCAGGCCGGTGGCGACCGCCTCGCCGACGGCAGCCTCCGCACCGGGCAGGACGACGAGCGCGACGCGGCGGTCGGTGAGGGTGCCGCCGAGGACCCGGCCGGACACGGCCTCGAGGTAGGAGTCGCGGGCCTCCACGCCGGTCTTGGCCGTGGCGAGCTGACTGTTGAGGTCGGTCTTGTCCTGGCGCAGGCCGGCGACCTCGTTCTGGAGGGTCGAGCCGATCTCCCCCTTGAGCGGACCGGCGCCGAGCACGATCCCCACGGCCAGGGCCAGGAAGATCGAGACGATCGAGACGATGTGGTAGCGGAAGTCGATCACCCGAACACTCCTCCGAGGGTGGTCCACAGGTCGTCGACCTTCGCGGCGAGGACCTGGAGCAGTGCGCGTCCACCGGCGGTGGACCACAGGGCGGCCCCGAGGGCGAAGACGCCGACGAGCAGCATGAGCACGACGCTGAGCGAGGAGATCCGCGCCCGGTAGAGACGGCTGACCCCCTTGGCGTCGACGAGCTTGCCGCCGACGCGCAGCCGGGTGAGGAAGGTGCTCGCCATCCCGGACCGGCCCTTGTCGAGGAACTCCACGAGCGTCACGTGGGTCCCGACGGCGACGATGAGGGTCGCGCCCTTGTCGTCGGCGAGCAGCATCGCCACGTCCTCGCTCGTCCCGGTGGCCGGGAAGACGACCGGCTCGATGCCGAGCTCGCGCACCCGCTCGACGCCGGGGGCCCGGCCGTCACGGTAGGCGTGGACGACGATCTCGGCACCGCAGCGCAGCGCACCGTCGGAGACCGAGTCCATGTCGCCGACGATGAGGTGCGGGGTGTGCCGGGCCTCGATGAGCGCGTCCGCCCCGCCGTCGACACCGATGAGGACCGGCTTGTACTCGCGGATGTAGGAGCGGAGGGTCTCGAGGTCCTCCTTGTAGTGGTAGCCGCGCACGACGATGAGGACGTGCCGGCCGTCGAGGTCGGTGCGGATGTCCGGGACCCCGACCCCGTCGAAGAGCAGCTCGCGCTCCTTGCGCAGGTAGTCCATCGTGTTCTCGGCGAAGGCCTCGATCTCGGTCGAGAGGCCGGCGCGGGCCGTCGTCATCGCGTCCTGGACGGCCTCGGCGTCGAGGAGGGTGCCGGTCCCGACGGGAGTGCCGCCGGCGAGCAGCCGGCCCTCCTCGAGCGCGAGGGGGGCGCCGTCCTTGAGGGCCATGACGTCCGGACCGGCGGCGTCGAGCAGCGGGATGCCGGCCGCCACGATGATCTCCGGCCCGAGGTTCGGGTAGCGCCCCGAGATGGAGGCCGCGGCGTTGACGACCGCGACCGGCCGGCAGGCGACGAGGGCCTCGGCGCTCACCCGGTCGATGTCCTGGTGGTCGATGACCGCGACGTCGCCGGGCTTGAGGCGCTTGGTGAGGTTCTTGGTCCTCCGGTCGACGCGGGCGGGGCCGGAGCACCCCCCGGCGGGGTCCCGGTCGCGACGATGGCTCAGGCGGATGGACATCTGCACCATCGTGCCACGCCTGCTCAGGCGCGAGCGCGCGCCAGCAGGTCGCGCGCGTGCTCGAGAGCGGCGTCGGTGCCGGAGCCGCCGAGCATCCGGGCCAGCTCGGCGACCCGGTCCTCGCCGGCGACCTCGTGGACCATGCTGCGGGTCACGTGCCCGTCGACCGACTTCTCGACGACGAGGTGGCGGTCGGCGTGGGCTGCGACCTGCGCGAGGTGGGTGACGACGACGACCTGGGCGTGTCGGGCCAGGGCGGCGAGACGGGCGCCGACGTCGAGGGCCGCACGCCCACCCACCCCGGCGTCGACCTCGTCGAAGACGAACGTGGGCACCGACGCGCCGGCATCGGCGGTGGCGACCTCGAGGGCGAGCATGACCCGGGAGAGCTCGCCGCCCGACGCGGCCCTGGTGACCGAGCGCGGTGGCGTGCCGGGCCCGGCGGCGAGCCGGACCTCGACGGCGTCGCGGCCGTCGGCGCCGAAGCGTCCGGCGTCCTCGACCGCGACGTGCACCGTGGCCGACCCCATCGCGAGGTGCGCGAGCTCGTCGGTGATCCGCGCCCCGAGGGCGTCGGCGACGCGACGGCGGAGGTCGCTCAGCGCCTCGGCCGCCTCGGCCCGGCGGGCGGTCAGCGCGGCGGCCTGCTCCTCGAGGCCGCCGATGCGGTCGCCGGTGCCCTCGAGCTCGGCGACCCGGACGGCGGCCGCGCTCCCCCACGCGAGCACGTCGTCGACCCCGGGTCCGTAGAGCCGGGTGAGCTCGGTGAGCGCGGCGCGGCGCTGCTCGACCTGGTCGAGGCGGGCGGGGTCGACGTCGGCGTCGGCGAGGTAGGAGCCGAGGTCGGCGGCGAGGTCGGCGGCGAGATAGCGCAGCTCGTCGACGCGCGTGCCGAGCGCCGCCAGCTCCGGGTCGTTCGCGGAGGCCTGCGCCAACCGGGCCGACGCGGAGGCCAGCGCCTCGAGGACCGCCGGGCCCTCCGCGACGCCGTCGGTGTCGCCGCTCAGCAGGTCGTGCGCGGCACCGGCGGCGGCGCGCAGCTCCTCGGCGTGCCCGAGCCGTCCGGACTCCGCCCGCAGCGCCTCGTCCTCGCCGGGCTGGGGGTCGAGGGCCTCGATGCGCTCGAGGCCGAGCCGCAGGGTCTCGGCCTCGCGGGCCCGCTCGGCCGCGGCCGTGCGGAGCGCCTCGAGCTCGGCCTGGACCGCCTGGAGCTCGGTGTGGACCTCCCGGTAGGCGCGCACCGCGTCGGCGAGCCCGGCCCCGCCGAAGGTGTCGAGGACCTCACGGTGCTGGTCGGCGCGGCGCAGCCGCCACTGGTCGGCCTGGCCGTGCACGGCGACGAGG
>JACXUW010000018.1 GCA_014763705.1 Micrococcales bacterium
ACGGGGATCTGCATCGCGGCGTACACGGCGAGCTGGACCACGGTGAAGGTCGACAGCTGGGAGGCGGAGATGTGGAACCGCTCGGCGGCGAGCAGCCCGGCGACCCCGAGCGAGGTGCGGTGGAAGACGGCGAGGACGTAGACCGACAGCCCGACGACCCAGATGGCCCACGCCCGGCGCTTCCCGATCGTGTGCACCTGGCGCAGGACGGGGCGGGTCACCCACCGATTCTAGGAGCGCGGCCGACCGCCGGGAGCGGCCGCCCGGCGACCGGCTACCGGGCGTCGCTCAGGCGGGGAGGCGCTCCTCGGCCACGCCGTTGCCACCGTCGACGACGAGCAGCTGCCCGGTGACGTACGCGGCGCCCGGGCTCGCGAGGAAGGCCACCGCGGCCGCCACCTCCTCGGGCGTCCCCGACCGGCCGGCCGGCACGAGGTGGCCCTCGCGCTGCTCCGACGGCGTCTGGGAGCCGGTCGCCACCCAGCCGGGCGCCACCGCGTTCGCCGTGACGCCGTGCGCCGCCTCGTCGACCGCCACCGCCCGCGCCAGCCCGACGAGCCCGGCCTTGGCCGCGGCGTACGCGACGTCGGAGCGCAGCGCCATGACCGGTCCCGCCGTCGACGACACCATGACCACCCGGCCGGCGCCGCTGCGGCGCAGGTGCGGCAGCGCGGCCCGGGTCACGAGGTATGCGGTGTCGAGGTTGCGGGCCAGGGAGGCCGCCCACCGGTCGGGCGGGGTGCCCTCGAGGTCGCCGGCCAGGTAGTCACCACCGGAGGCGACCGAGACCATCCCGGCGTTGTTGACGAGCACGTCGAGCCCGCCGCCGTGCTCGAGCGTCGCGGCGACGACCGCCGCCGCGCCGGCTTCCGTCGTCAGGTCGGCGACGACCCCGGCGGCCTCGTGCCCCTCGGCCCGCAGCTCGGCGGCCCGCTGGTGGACGCGCTCGGTCGTGGCGCCGAGCACCACCCGGGCCCCGCACTGGGCGAGCAGGCGCGCGCAGGCCATCCCGATGCCGCTCGGCGAGCCGGCGCCGGTGACGAGCGCGCTGCGTCCGGAGAGGTCGAACGCGGTGGGGAGGGAGGGCACCGCCGTCAGGCCAGGGCCGCGTCCATCGACTCCTCGAGGACGTCCATCGCCTCGTGCAGCAGGTCGTCCCCGATGGAGAGCGGCGGCAGGAAGCGGAAGACGTTGCCGTAGGTGCCGCAGGTGAGCGTGACGACGCCGCGGTCGTGGCAGCCCTTGTTGACCGCCGCGGCGAGCGCGGCCGCCGGCTCCTTGGTCGCGGGGTCGGTGACGAGCTCCATCGCCATCATCGCGCCGCGACCGCGGACCTCACCGATCTGCGGGTGCCTCTCGGCGAGCGAGCCGAGCCGGTCGCCGAGGATCTTGCCGATGCCGCGGGCCCGCCCGGCGAGGTCGTCGGCCTCCATCGACTCGATGCTGGCGAGCGCCGCCGCGCAGGCCACCGGGTTGCCGCCGTAGGTGCCGCCGAGGCCGCCGCCGTGGACGGCGTCCATCAGCTCGGCCCGGCCGGTGACGGCCGCGAGGGGCATGCCGCCGGCGATGCCCTTGGCCGTCGTGATGAGGTCGGGGACGACACCCTCGTGGTCGCTGGCGAACCAGTCGCCGGTGCGGCAGAAGCCGGACTGCACCTCGTCGGCGACGAAGACGATGCCGTGCTCGCGGCAGTACTCGGCGAGCCCGGGCAGGAAGCCCTCCGGCGGGACGATGAAGCCGCCCTCGCCCTGGATCGGCTCGATGACGACCGCCGCGGTGTTCTCCTCCCCGACCTGGGCGTGGATCATGTCGGTCACCGTGCGCAGGGCCTCCTCCGCGCAGCGCTCGGCACCACCGGGCCAGCGGTACGGGTAGGCCATCGGCACCCGGTAGACCTCCGGGGCGAACGGGCCGAAGCGGTGCTTGTACGGCATGTTCTTCGACGTCATCCCCATCGTGAGGTTGGTCCGTCCGTGGTAGCCGTGCTCGAAGACGACGACGGCCTGGCGGCCGGTGGCGTGCCGGGCGATCTTGACGGCGTTCTCGACGGCCTCGGCGCCCGAGTTGAAGAGCGCCGAGCGCTTCTCGTGCTCGCCCGGGGTCAGCGCGTTGAGCTTCTCGCAGACGCCGAGGTAGGGCTCGTACGGCGTGACCATGAAGCAGGTGTGGGTGAACCGCCGGATCTGCTCGGTGACGGCGTCGACGACCCGCTGGTTGCCGTTGCCGACGGTTGTCACGGCGATGCCCGAGCCGAGGTCGATCAGCTGGTTGCCGTCGACGTCGCGGATGATGCCGCCGCCGCCGTCGGTGACGTAGACCGGCAGCCCGGTGCCGACACCCGCGGCGACGGCGGCCGTCTTGCGGGCCTGGAGCTCCCGGGAGCGCGGGCCGGGGATGGCGGTCGTGAGGATCCGCTGCTGCTCGATCATGCTGGGATCCTATCCGTGACTTTTCGGCCCCGGAAGCCACTGATTCCGTCGTGAGACCTCGTCCCGCCGCAGGCGCCCCCGGAGCCGACGGGCGCCCCCGTGCGTGGCGGGCCGGTGCACCGGGTAGGACCCCACCGCGCCCCGATGCGTGCTACCGCGCAGTACTCGTCGCCATCGCAGCGCTTACTGCGCCGTAGCACGCACTCCGGGCGGGAACATCGCACCACCGCCGACCCGAAGGAGAGCACAGTGCCCGGACGCAAGGACCCCGGCCCCTCGGTCAAGGACGACGAGCTCTACGAGAAGCTCCGCGACGAGGGAAACAGCAAGGAGAAGGCGGCCCGCATCGCCAACGCCGCCTCGAACAGCTCGCGCTCGAGCGTCGGGCGCCGGGGCGGGGAGTCTCCCGCCTACGAGGACTGGACCGTCGACGACCTGCGCGAACGCGCCGCGGAGCTCGACGTCGAGGGTCGCTCCTCGATGACCAAGGACGAGCTGATCGACGCCCTCCGCCACCACTGACCGGGAGCTGACTGCCAAAACACTTCTGGCACACGGAAAGGCGCCCGGGAGCTGCGTGCAGGGGGTTCGCAGCTCCCGGACGCCGGTCCGGGGCCCGGTCTCGCCTCGCGGCTGACCGGACCCGAGTACTGTACCTGACGGGACGTGACCCCGGAGACCCGAGGGAGGACGCTGTGGGCCGACTCACGGAGGCGGCATGAGGCTCCTCCTCGTCGAGGACGAGAAGCCGCTCGCCGCCGCGCTCGGCGACGCCCTCCGCGAGGCCGGATGGGTCGTCGACCACGCGGAGGACGGCCTCGAGGGCCTCAAGCTGGGGCTGGCCAGCCAGTACGACGCGCTCGTGCTCGACATCATGCTGCCGGGGATGAACGGCTACGACGTCCTCAAGCACCTGCGCCGGCAGAAGGTGTGGACCCCCGTCCTCATGCTCACGGCCAAGGACGGCGAGTTCGACCAGACCGACGCCTTCGAGCTCGGCGCCGACGACTACGTCACGAAGCCGTTCAGCACACCGGTGCTGCTCGCCCGCCTCCAGGCCCTCGCCCGACGCGGCGCCCCGGAGCGTCCGGTCGCCCTCACCGCGGGTCCGCTGAGCCTCGACCCGACGACCCGCCGGGTGACCCGCGAGGGCCAGGAGATCCAGCTGACCGCCCGCGAGTACGCCCTGCTGCACCACCTGATGCGCAAGGCCGGCCTCGTCCAGAGCAAGGCCGAGATCCTCGAGAACGTCTGGGACTCCGACTACCCGGGCGCCGACAACGTCGTCGAGGTCTACATCGGCTACCTGCGTCGCAAGATCGACGCCCCCTTCGACACCAAGGTCATCGAGACGGTGCGCGGGCTCGGCTACCGGCTCAACCCGCAGGAGCCCCCGCCGGGAGCCTGACGGCGAACCGGCACCATCCCTCGGGGCTCTCGGTCGCCTCGACGCTGCCCTCGTGCGCCGCGACGACCTCGGCGACGATGGCCAGGCCGAGCCCGGTGCCGCCGGTGCCCCGGGTCCGCGAGTCGTCGAGCCGGACGAACCGGCCGAAGACGCGCTCGCGGTCGCGTGGCTCGATGGGCGGTCCGTCGTTGTCGACGGTGAGCAGCGCGTCCTCGCCCTCGCGGGCCAGCCGGACCCGGACGACGCGGTCGCGGTGGCGCTCGGCGTTCTCGAGCAGGTTGCGCACCACGCGGCCGAGGCGGGCCTGGTCGCCGTCGAGGCGAACCGGCTCGACGGAGACCGAGACCGGCATCCCCCGGGCCCGCAGCGCCCCGGTCTCGGCGAGGACGAGGTCGTCGAGGTCGAGCTCGGTGCGGTGCAGGACCATCTGGTGCTCGTCGGCCGAGGCGAGGGTCAGCAGGTCCTCGACGAGGACGGCGAGCCGGTCGACCTCGGCCGAGGCCCGCGCCGCGGTGACCGCGCGGTCCGTGCTCGGGCGCTCCTCGGCGAGCCGGTCGAGGAGGACGCGGATCGTCGCGAGGGGGCTGCGCAGCTCGTGGCCGGCGTCGGCGACGAAGGCCCGGCGGGAGGCGTCGGCGCGCTGCATGCGGGCGAGGAGGTGGTTCATCGTCTCGGCGAGCCGGGCCAGCTCGTCCCGGCCGGCCGGCACCTCGAGCGCGGGGCCGGGACCGGGGGCGGCGCCGGAGGCGGCGATGCCCTCGACCTGGTCGCGCATCCGCTCGACCGGGCGCAGGGCCTGGCCGACGGCGAAGGTCGTGACCGAGGCCAGGAGCGCGATGAGGCCGACGGCGCCGATGAACGCGAACTCGGTGGACTGGCCGAGCGCGGTGGCCTCGACCCGGGTCGGCACCCCGACGAGCAGCGTGTAGTGCTGGCCGTCGGGGTCCACGGCGTCGGTGGCGGCGACGAGCCAGGCCCCCTGCGCCAGCCCGGGCACGTCCTCGACCCTGGCGACGCTGACGTCGGTGCCCCGGACGTCGGCCCGGACCAGCGCGGTGCGGGGTGCCCCGCCGGTGGCGGCGACGACCTCGCGGGTGCGTGGGTCGAGGACCTGGATCAGCCGGTTGCCCTCGATGACGGCGTGGGTGCCGATGAGGTCGCTCACCCCGTGCACCGAGAGGTCGGCCCGCAGCTCGACGACCTCCGCCTCCGCGACGTCGCGGGCCGAGGCCTCGAGGACCTGGCCGAGGGAGAGGTAGACGACCCCGGCGATGGCGGCGCTGATGAGGAGCACGACCGGCATCGTCAGGGCGAGGATGCGGCTCCTCAGACCCAGCCGGACGCGCATGCGGCGAGTCTAGGCGGCCGGGCCGGCCCTCCCGGCAGGATGGCCGGGTGGCCGCTCCCCGCTCCTTCCTCCTCTCCGCCGGTGGGCTCACGCTCGAGGTGCTCACCGCCGGAGCATCCGTGCGCCGGCTCGTCGTCGACGACGGCGACGGCCCGGTCGACGTGGTCCTCGGCCACGCCGACCCGGCGACCTACGCCACCGGCGGGGGCTACCTCGGCGCGACGGTCGGCCGCTTCACCAACCGGCTGGCCGGCGGACGGTTCACCCTCGACGGTCACGAGTACCGCGTGCCGGCCAACGACGGGGCCAACGCCCTGCACGGCGGCCCCGAGGGGTGGGACGCCCGCGACTGGGAGGTGCTCGAGGAGTCGCCGACCCGCGTCGTCCTCGGCCTGACCAGCCCGGACGGCGACCAGGGCCTGCCCGGTGAGGTCGTCGCCCGCGCGTCGTACGAGGTCTCCGCCGACACCGTGACGCTGCGCCACCACGCGACGACGGACGCCCCCACCCTCCTCGGGATGACCAACCACGCCTACGTCGACCTCGACGGCGGAGGCGGAGCGGCCGGACACACCCTCGAGGTGGCGGCCTCCGCCTACACGCCGGTCGGCCCGGACCTGCTGCCGACCGGCGAGCTCGCCCCGGTGGCCGGCACCCCGTTCGACCTGCGCTCCCCCCGCCTCCTGGCAGACGTGCTGGCGACCGAGGACGAGCAGCTGGCCCGCGGCGGTGGGCTCGACCACAACCTGGTCCTCGACGGCCGCGGCCTGCGCCGGGCCGCCCGGCTCGTCGGGGCGGGCGGCCGATGGCTCGAGCTGTCCACCGACCGCCCGGGGCTGCAGGTGTACACCGGTGCGCACTTCGACGGCACGGTGACCGGGCTCGACGGCCGCCCGCTGGACCGGTACGCGGGCGTGGCCCTCGAGGCGCAGGGCTTCCCGGACGCACCGCACCATCCCGGCTTCCCGAGCGCGGTGCTGCGGCCCGGGGAGGAGTTCACGGCGACCACGGTCTGGCGGCTCGGGCGCGACTGACCGCACGCCCCGGCCGCGAGGGCCGCGGGGGTCGACGGTCGGTCAGGGGAACGCGGTGCGGACGGCGGCCATGTCGTCGTCGCCGTGCCCGAGCCCGGAGGCCTCGGCGAAGAGCTCGTGGACCGCGTGGAGCAGCTCGGTCGGGAACCCGCGGGCCGCAGCGGCCTCCACCATGAGACCGACGTCCTTGACGACGCCGTCGACGGCGAACGAGGTGGCCCAGTCGCGGGCGAGCATCGCCCCACCCTTGACCTTCGCGTACGGGGCGAAGACCGGGCCGCCGTCGATGGCCTCGAGGAAGAGGGTGGGGTCGACGCCGAGGGTCTCGGCGAGGGCGAGGGACTGCGCCGTCCCCGCGGTGAGGAGGGCGACCCACGCGTTGCACGCGAGCTTGAGCGCGCTCGCCGACCCGACCTTGTCGCCCGCGACGACCGTGCGCGACCCGACCGCCTCGAGGACGGGAGCCACCTTGCGCTGCAACGGTTCCGGGCCGCTGAGCAGGACGACGAGCGTCCCCTCCTCGGCCGGTCCGCGCGTGCCGAGCACCGGCGCGTCGAGGACGCGGCCCCCACCGGCGTCGGCCACTCGCCGCGCTCCCTCGACCCCGACGGTGCCGCACTGGAGCCAGGTCGCGTCGTCGGGGGCCGCAGCGAGCGCCGCCCGACCGACCTCGACGGTGGAGTCGGCGTCGAAGAGCATCGTCACGACGACCTCGGCGCCGTCGGCGGCGTCGGTGACCGAGGAGGCGACGGTGGCGCCGTCGGCGGCGAGCGGTCGGGCCCGGGCCGCCGTCCGGTTCCAGACCCGCACCTCGTGGCCGGCACGCAGCAGCGAGCGCGCCATCCCGGCCCCCATGATCCCCGTGCCCAGCACCGCGACCCGCACGTCGTCCTCCTCCGCTCGCGACGGCGCCGGCCGGCGCCCGTCCCCCCACCCTGCCACCGTCGAGCTCATCCCCGTCGCGGATCCCCCGGGCGGGACCTCGCAGGGCTAGGGTCGAGGACGTGCCGAGCCTCGGCACGGGGGAACATTCACCACATCACCTGGGGGAAACACCATGCGTCACACCGCTCTTGCGGCTGCCTCGGCCGCCGCTGCCGCCGCCGCCCTCGTCGTGTCCGTCGCGCCCACCGCGTCGGCGGCCACCGGCTACGCCCGCTGCCCGGCCAACCGGATGTGCGTCTTCACCGGTCCCAACGGCACCGGCGCGATCGGCATCTTCCGGAACGGCGACGTCAACCTCGCCGACGGCGTCGGGCCGGTCGGCCTCAACAACAACATCGAGAGCATGCGCAACCGGACCTCCGGCTACTGGTGCTTCTACAAGGACACGAACTACAACGGCTACGTCTGGCGCGGTGGGCCCGGCGGCGGCGCCAACACGATCCCGGCCGCGACGAACGTCATCAGCTCGCTCAAGCGCTGCTGACCCCACGTCCGTCCCGCGACCGGCCGCCCGGAAACCCGTGGCGGCCGGTCGCCGGCGCGGTGTTGGGTGGTGACCACCCCCAGCATCCGGAGGACCCCGTCGTGACCGCCCTGCCCGCTCCGACCCTGACGACCGCCCGGCTGCGGCTGCGCCCGTTCGAGGACTCCGACGCCGCCGCCCTCTTCGCGCTGCAGAGCAACCCGCGCGTGCTGCGCTACTGGGACTCCCCGCCGTGGACCGACCCCGCCCGCGCCGAGCCGTTCCTCCGGACCTGCCGAGACATCGCCGACGAGGGCGACGGGGCACGCCTCGCCGTGGAGCGGACCTCGGACGGCGCGTTCGTCGGCTGGTGCAGCGCCACCCGCTGGGACCCGCAGCACCGGAGCATCTCGCTCGGCTACGTCTACGACGAGGCCGTCTGGGGCCGCGGCTACGCAGCCGAGAGCGTGGCCGCGTTGCTGCAGTGGGTGTTCGACACCCTCGACGCGCACCGGGTCCAGGCGGTCACCGACACCCGCAACGACGCCTCGGTGCGCCTCCTCGAACGGCTCGGCTTCACCCGGGAGGGGACGTTGCGCGAGGACTGCACCGTCGACGGCGAGGTCTCCGACTCCCACGTCTACGGCCTCCTGCGCCGCGAGTGGGCGGGCCCGCCGACCCGCACCCACTGAGCCGGCAGCCTCCGCCCCGGCTCAGCTCGAGGGGCCGAACCGCTCGGTGCGGATGGCGCCCGAGTCGTGCCCCTTCGCGAGGAGGATGCCCGCCGCCGCCTCGACGAACCCGGATGGCCCGCACACGTACACGCGGGGCGGCACGGGCGTCGCGTCGGCGGCCGGCAGGTCCTCGGGCCGCAGCCGGCCCGGCGCCCGCTCGTCGTCGGGCAGGCCGGCGCGGCTGAAGAGCCGGTCGACCCGCAGCCCCGGCGTCGTGCGCGCGAGGGCGAAGAGCTCGTTCGTGTAGAAGACGTGGTCCGGGGTGCGCGCCGAGTACACGAGGTGGAACGGTGTCGCCGCCCCGGAGCGGACCTTCTGCCGGACCATCGCCATGAGCGGGACGACCCCGGAGCCGCCGGCGACGAGGAGCACCGGTTCGGGCATCGACTCGGTCCACCGGAACCAGCCGCCGATCGGCCCGCGGACCTCGAGCTCGTCGCCGGCCCGCGCCTCGCCGACGAGCCACGGCGAGACCTCCCCCTCGCCGACGAGCTGCACGGTGAGGACGAGCCGGCCGGCCTCCGGAGCCGACGCGACGGAGTAGGTGCGCGTCGCCGTGTAGCCGTCGTCGGCGGTGAGCCGCACGTCGACGTGCTGGCCGGCGTCGTGCCCCGGCCAGCCCGGCACGTCGAGGACGACGGTGCGGGCGGTGCGCGTCTCGAGCCAGGCGTCCTCGACCGCGGCGCGGAACCAGGGCATCGGCTCGGGCGGGGAGGACCAGACCGTGGTCACCGACGCACCGGCCTCAGTCGCCGACGTAGCGCTGCTCGCGCCACGGGTCGCCGTACGCGTGGTAGCCGAGCTGCTCCCAGAACCCGGGATGGTCCTCGCGGCGCAGCTCCAGGCCGCTCAGCCACTTGGCCGACTTCCAGAGGTAGAGGTGCGGCACGAGCAGGCGCACCGGGCCGCCGTGCTCGGGAGTGAGCGGTGCACCGTCGTAGCCGACGGCGACCCAGCCGCGGCCGTCGCGCAGGTCGGCGAGCGGGAGGTTCGTCGTGTAGCCGCCCTCC
Organism: Micrococcales bacterium; assembly: GCA_014763705.1. Classification (GTDB taxonomy): domain Bacteria; phylum Actinomycetota; class Actinomycetes; order Actinomycetales; family Dermatophilaceae; genus Phycicoccus. The sequence continues at coordinate 9,372 of JACXUW010000018.1, forward strand.
GCGTGGACGAGGACGAAGGCGGCGTCCGTCTCCGCCGCGCCGACGGCCTCGAGCACCGCGTCGACCGACACCGCCCGCCACGTGGTGTCGAGCTTGCTCCACTTCGTCACGCAGTGGATGTCGGTCGTCAGGTCCTGCACCGGCAGGGCCATGAGGTCGGACCAGCCGAGGGTCGTCACCTCGCCGTCCGGCGTCGAGACGTCGAGCCGCCAGTCCTCCTGCCGCACCCGCGGGGTCGGACCCGCGGAGAGCACCGGGAAGTCGCGCTCGAGGTACTGGCCGGGCGGGATGCGCGGGTCGCGGCCCTGGCGGCGGCCCACGAAGCCGCGGGTGACGATGTCCACCGCCCCATTGTCCCCGGGACACGTGACGGAGCAGACACTGTGACCCCGCAGACCTCCGGCCGCCGCCACCTGCCGGTCCCTCCTAGCGTGGGTCCTGGAGCCACGGGCTCCCGCTCGTGGCCGGACGGGAGTCGAGGACGACATGGCACGGACGTACGTGGTGACGGGGGCGGCATCGGGGATCGGGCAGGCGCTGGCGACCCTGCTCAGGCGGCAGGGACACCGCGTCATCGGGGTCGACGTGCGCTCCGGCGACGTCGTCGCCGACCTCTCGACGCGGCGGGGTCGCGAGGACGCCGTCGACGGTGTGCTCGACGAGTCCGGCGGTCGGATCGACGGCGTCGTCGCCAACGCGGGACTGGCCCTGCCCGTCGCGCAGACCGTCGCGGTCAACTACTTCGGCGCGGTCGGGTTCCTCGACGGCCTGCGGCCCGCACTCGCGGCCTCGTCCCGGGCCCCCCGGGCGGTCGTCACCTCCTCGATGGCCACGCTCATGCCGGTGCACCCACCGCTCGTCGAGGCCTGCCTCGACGGCGACGAGGACCGGGCCATGTCCATCGCCGCCGACCTCGAGGCGATGGGTCCCGAGGTCGGGGCCCTGCTCTACCCGTCGAGCAAGCGGGCGCTCTCGCGGTGGGTGCGCCGGATGGCCGGCCGGCCGCAGTGGGCCGGTGCGGGCATCCCGCTCAACGCCGTCGGGCCGGGGATCGTGCGCACCCCGATGACCGCCGAGATGACCGCCACCGAGGAGGGCCGGGCCGGGCTCGCGTCGGTCGTCCCGATGCCGCTGAACGGCTACCTCGAGGCCGAGCAGGTCGCGTCGCTGCTCGCGTGGCTGGTCTCCGAGGAGAACACCCACGTCTGTGGCCAGACCGTCTACGTCGACGGTGGGTCGGACGTCGTGCTCCGCGGTGACGACGTGTGGTCGTGGCACGACACCCCGGTGCCGGTGACGACGGCCCACGACACGGTCACCGGCCAGCCCGCCTCGGTCTAGCCCGGCCACGTACTCCCCCGGGGGTGGCGACGATGCCTCCCCCGGGGTGACGCGCGTGCGGGTGGGTCCGGCGCACCGTGGGTGGACCACCCGAAGGGAGCCCACCGTGCGCGTCAGCCTGTCCGTCACGAACTTCACCTGGTCGCCCGACCCGGCCGACCTCGCCCGCCGGCTCGGCGAGGTCGCCGAGGCCGCCGACCACTCCGGCCTCGACACGCTCTGGGTCAACGACCACCTGCTCCAGGCCGACCCGGGCGCCGCCGAGCACGAGCGCGACATGCTCGAGGTCTACACGACCCTCGGCTGGCTCGCCGCGCGGACCGGCCGCATCCGGCTGGGCGCCCTGGTCAGCCCGGTGACCTATCGGGAGCCGGCCCTCCTGCTCAAGGCGGTCGCCTCGCTGGACGTCCTGTCCGGCGGGCGTGCCTGGCTCGGGGTCGGCGCCGGCTACCCCGGGGAGGCCGAGCGGATGGGGCTGCCGATGCCGCCGACGGCGGAGCGGTTCGACCGGCTCGAGGAGCTGCTCGAGCTCGCCGGGCGGATGCGCCGGGGCGACACGAGCCCCTTCGCGGGTCGCCACCACCACCTCGCGGCCCCCGAGTGGCGGCCGCTGCCGCTCCGGCCGGGCGGCGTGCCCGTGCTGGTCGGCGGGATGGGTCCGCGGCACACGCTCCGCCTCGTCGCGCGGTACGGCGCCGCGTGCAACCTCTTCGACCTGCCCGACGGCGGGGCGACGGTCCGCACCCGCCTCGAGGTGCTCCGGGCCCACTGCGAGCGCCTCGGCCGCGACCCCGGGGAGGTCGACACCACGCTGAGCCTGCGGATGCGCCCCGGGGAGGAGCCCGCCGCACTGGCCGAGCGGATGGCCACGGCCGCCGGCTGGGGCATCCGGCACGCGGTGGTCATCCGGCCCGGGCCGTGGACCCCCGGATCGGTCGCCGTGCTCGCGGAGACCGCCGAACGCGTCCGGGACCGGTGAGGCGCCGAGCACGCGGTGACGTCCCGATTTGGGGTCCGAAGGGTTGTCGTGGCTATCGTGGCCGAGTTGTCCGCCCACGGACGGAGAGACCCGTGACCTGCCCCGAGTGCGGAGCGGTGGTCCACCCCTCGGACCGCTTCTGCTCCATCTGCGGCACCCCGCTGCCGCCCCCGGACGAGGCCGACGACCCCGGCACCGACCGCGCGGACGCGCCGACGGAGGCCGTCGAGCAGCCCTCGCCCGCCCCTGCGCCGCTCTTCCCCGACTCGGGCGAGGCCGCACGGGAGTGGGACGACACCCCCACGGCCGCGTACCGCGCGCCCGAGACCTACGACAAGGAGTCCCTCCGGGCGGGCTCGGCAGCGGGCCCGGTCCCGGGCGACGACGACCGCGCCGACACCTCGGAGCTGGGGGGCCTGCTCCCGCTCAGCGCCTACCCCGACGTCCACCGCCCCGGCGGGGGCTACCCGGAGCGCGAGGAGGGGTGGGCCGGTGAGGAGCCGGCGCGCCCGGCGTCCCGTCGCGGCTGCCTCGGGATGGTCGCGCTCGGGCTGGTCGGGCTGCTGATGCTCGCCGGCCTCATCTGGTTCTTCGGCAGTGGCGACGACTCCGGGTCCGGCACCGCGGGGTCGCAGTCCCAGGGCGCCTCCGCCGGCTCGGCCGGCCCGAGCGGCTCGCTGCCGTCCGGCGACTCCTCGGGCGGCCCCCAGCCGACCCAGCGCGCCGCGACGGCCAAGAAGTGCGGCGCCGCCGACGGCGCCACCGCGTGGAGCGGCAACGACGTCACGTCGTGCGACTTCGCGGTGGCCACCGCACAGGCCCTCATGGCCTCGAGCGAGGACCTGCCGGCGACCATCACGGCGCGCTCGCCGGTGACGAAGAAGGACTACGAGATGACGTGCGAGAACACGCTCCCCGTCGTCTGTCGCGGCGGCAACAACGCGCTCGTCTACGTCGACGTCCCTCGCTGACCGAGGTCCGCGCCGGGAGGACGGGACACGCGTCCCCACACAGGATCCTCACAACGTGCGACCGGTCGGGCCGTTACGGTGAGGACCGTGGAGCCCGTCGTGCGCGTCGAGCACCTCACCAAGGACTACGGTGCGGTGCTCGCCCTCGACGCCCTGACCCTCGAGGTCGGTGAGGGCACGACCGGCCTCGTCGGGGCCAACGGCGCGGGCAAGTCGACGCTGCTCAAGATCCTCCTCGGCCTGGTCCCCGCGACCGGCGGCCGGGCCGAGGTCCTCGGTCATGACGTCCTCACCGAGGGCCCCGAGGTGCGCGCGAAGGTCGGCTACCTACCCGAGCACGACTGCCTCCCGCCGGACGTCAGCGCGAGCGACTTCGTCGTCCACATGGCGATGATGTCCGGCCTGCCGCGCGTGGCGGCCCGAGAGCGCGCCGCCGAGGTGCTGCGCCACGTCGGGCTGGCCGAGGAGCGGTACCGACCGATGGGCGGCTACTCGACCGGGATGAAGCAGAAGGCCAAGCTCGCCCAGGCCCTGGCCCACGACCCCCGGCTCGTTCTCCTCGACGAACCGACCAACGGCCTGGACCCCGCCGCCCGCGACGAGATGCTCGGGCTGGTCCGGCGGATCGGCCACGACTTCGGCATCGCCGTCATCGTCACCTCCCACCTCCTCGGCGAGCTCGAGCGGGTCAGCGACCACGTCGTCGTCCTCGACGGCGGCCGGCTCCTGCGGGCCTCGCGCACCGACGAGTTCCTCGACGCCACGGGCGCGCTGCTCGTCGAGGTGCTCGGCGACGACGCCCAGGCCCGGATGGCCTCCGCCCTCGCGACCGCGGGGGTCCCGGCCACCGTGCGCGGCTCGATGCTCTCCGTCGACGCCGCCTCCGGCACCCGCGACGTGCGGGACGTCATCCGCGACACCGCGAGCGACCTCGGCCTCGGGCTGGTCCGGATCCAGGCCGACCACCGCCACCTCGAGGACGTCTTCGCCGACGCGGAGCCCGAGCCCACCTCCGGCCGACCGGCGGGGCGGGGTGCCGAGCACGTCGGGCGGCACCGCGGCGCCGAGGAGGTGTCCGATGTCCGACCCGAGTGAGGCGACGCCGCAGGGCCGCAGCGTCATCCACGACCTCGGCTACCGCCCGTACACCGGCCAGCGGCTCGGCGCGGGGGCCATCGCGCGCTCGCTCGTCGTCACCGGCTTCCGCAACGCCTTCGGGCTCGGGCGCTCCGGCCGGTCCAAGGTGCTGCCCTTCGTCCTCCTCGGGCTCAACCTCCTGCCCGCCCTCATCGTCGGTGGCGTCATGGCCTTCGGCGGGCTCGACCGGCTCCCGATCGGCTACGCCGAGTACGCCTCGACGACGCAGGTCCTGCTCGGGGTCTTCGTCGCCTCCCAGGCCCCGGTGCTCTTCTCGCGCGACCTGCGGCACGGGACGATCGCGCTCTACCTCGCCCGGCCGCTGAGATCCGGTGCCTACGCGCTCGCCCGGTGGGCGTCGCTGCTCGCCGCGACGCTCGTCTTCCTCGTCCTGCCCATCGTCATCCTCTACGCGGTCGCGCTGCTCACCGAGCTCGACGTCTCCGACCAGACCCGGGAGGCCGGGATCGCCCTCGGGCTGGCCGTCCTGCTCGCCCTGTCGCTGGCCGGCGTCTCCGGCGTCATCGCGTCGTGGTCGACCCGGCGCGGGTTCGCCGTCGTCGCCACCATCGCGCTCCTCGTCGTCGCCAACGGCATCGTCACCGTCGTCCAGGGCATCTCCGGCGAGGAGGGCGGGCGCCCGGTCGTCGGCGAGGTGGCCGGCCTGTTCTCCCCGTACTCCCTCTACCGGGGGCTGATGGCCGCCTGGACCGACGCGGACGCACCCACGCCACCGAGCACGACGGGGATGGAGCTCGCGTACGTCGGTGTCCTCGTGGCGCTCTCGGCGCTCTGCGTGGGGCTGCTCGTCGCGCGCTACCGGCGGGAGGCGACGTCGTGAGCGAGCTCGTCCTCGACCAGGCGTCCCGCTGGTACGGCAACGTCGTGGCCGTCAACGGCATCTCGATGACGGTGCGCCCGGGCATCACCGGTCTCCTCGGCCCGAACGGCGCGGGCAAGACGACCCTCATCGCGATGATGTCGGGCTTCCTCGCCCCGTCCGCGGGGACGGTGACCCTCGACGGGACGACGGTCTGGCGCACCACCTCCGTCTACCGCGACATCGGGCTGGTGCCGGAGCGCGAGGTGAGCTTCGGCTACCTCACCGGGCGCCAGTTCGTCCTGGCCAACGCCGAGCTGCACGGCCTTCCCGACCCCGGCGCGGCCACCGAGCGCGTGCTCGAGGTCGTCGACATGGTCGACCCCGCCGCCCGCCGCATCGGCACGTACTCGAAGGGGATGCGCCAGCGGGTCAAGCTCGCCTCGGCGCTCGTCCACGACCCCGCGGTCCTGCTCCTCGACGAGCCGTTCAACGGCGTCGACCCGCGCCAGCGCCTGCACCTCATGGCGCTGCTGCGACGGATGGGCGCCGAGGGTCGCACCGTCCTCTTCAGCTCGCACATCCTCGAGGAGGTCGAGCAGGTCGCACGGCAGATCGAGGTCGTCGTCTCCGGGCGGCACGCGGCCTCCGGCGAGTTCGGCGAGATCCGGCGGCTGATGACCGACCGCCCGGTGCAGTACGTCGTCGCGGCCGACGACGACCGCCGGCTCGCCGCGGTCCTCATCGCCGAGCCGTCGGTCGTCGCGGTGTCGCTGCGCCCCGAGGGCGGGGTCGCCGTCTCGGTCTCCGACTTCGGGTCGTTCGCGGTGCGGCTGCCCCGCATCGCGCGCCACGAGGGTCTGCGCATCCTCGAGCTGGCGCCCACCGACGACTCCCTCGAGAGCGTCTTCTCGTACCTGGTCGGGGGCTGAGCCGGTGAACCGCACCATCTTCCGTCTCTCGGCCCAAGCCGTCGCCGGGCGCCGACGCGGGCTGGTCCTCCTGCTCATCCCGGTCGCGCTGCTCGTCCTCGCCGTCGTCATCCGGCTGCTGACCGAGGGGGACGTCGGGGTCGACGCGACGGTCGGCCTCGGCTTCAGCCTCGCCCTGCCGCTCGTGTCGCTGCTCGCGGCGACGGCGGTCCTCGGGCCGGAGGTCGACGACGGCTCGATCGTCTACCTGCTCGCAAAACCGGTGAGCCGGCACGTCATCGCGGTGAGCAAGTTCGCCGCCGCGTGGCTCACCACGATGCTGCTCGGAGCGGTGCCGCTGGCCGTGGCTCCGTTCGTCCTCGACGCCTCCGACCCGGCGCGCGCGGTCGCCCTCGGCGTCGGGGGCGCGGTGGCCGGCACCGCCTACACGGCGCTCTTCCTCGGGCTGGCCGCGCTGACCCGGCACGCGGTCGTCGTCGGGCTGCTCTACACGCTGTTCTGGGAGGGCGTCCTCGGGTCGGTCCTCACCGGCGTCCGCTGGCTCTCGGTCGGCGCCTGGGGCCACCAGGTCGCGCACGCCCTGAGCAGCGCGGTGAGCGACCTGCGCATCTCGAGCGGGTACGCGGTCGTCGCCGCCGTCGTCGTCACCGTCGGCACGGTGTGGTTCACCGGCGACCGGCTGCGCTCCTTCACCCTCCGCGGCGACGAGTAGCCGGCGTGCGGGCGTCCGGGGCGGATGCCGTCGTCAGCCCAGGGCGGTGAAGGCGTCGTACACCATGAAGGCGGGCCAGAAGACGCCCTCGACCAGCGCCCAGACGTGCGGCCAGAAGCCTGCCGACGCCTCCTGCCAGAACCAGACCCACGCCCCGAACATGCCGAGCCCGTAGATCGCCTGCCCGGCCACGGGATCCGCACGTCGTGCCATCGTCCGCTCCTCTCCTCGAGCCATCGTCGGTCTCCTCTCAGTGACCGGGCGCCGTGGGCTCGCGGAGCGCCCGGTGGTCCCGTTCCACGGCGGTCAGCGGCAGCACGACGAGCAGGAGGGCCGCCACGAGGAGCGCGCCGGCCAGGACGAGCAGTCCCGTCCCGAGCGCGCCGAGGGTCGGCAGCTCGGCCCCGGCGGTGACGGTGGCGTCGATCCCCCGGCTGCCGTCGGCGTTCATGAGCACGACCGTCCAGTCCCCCGCGCGGGGCGTCACGGTCAGGGTCTGCGTTCCGCTCCCGGAGACCGAGTCCGTCCAGACGCCGGCGTCCGCGGGCGCGGCGCCCGGTGCGGAACCGGGGTGGCTGCGGAGGACCGCCTGTCCGTCGCGCGCGCCGGTGAGGGTCGCGGACGCGACGCCGTCGAGGTAGCCGGCCACGTCGTCGGCCCGGCCCACGGCGAGGAAGACCGGCGTGTCACCGGCCGCCGTCGCCGTCAGCCGCAGGTCACCGGTGACCCGGTCGGGGGCCAACCTCGCCGAGCCCCCCGTCCGCAGGGTCAGGTCGACCGAGGTGACGGCGTAGCCCCCGGAGGAGAGCACCACCGACGGCGCGGACACGAAGCCGGACGCGTCGCGGCCGGTGCGGTCGACCACCAGCAGCGCGGCGCCGCCGAGCGCGGTGCCGAGGGTCGCGAGCGCGACCACCGCTCCCGCTACGACGGAGACGACCCGCCCGGGGGACCATCCGCGGGGCGCGGGACGGGCCGGCGCGCCGGCCCCCGTCGCGTGCGTGACGGGAGGCGCGGAGCGGCCGGGGGCGTACGTCGCGACGAGGCCGTCGTCCTCCCCCTGGTCGAGACGGAACGGGGGGTAGGCGTCGGTCATCAGGCCGGCGTACGCCGCGACCCGCAGCACCCACCGGTTGAGGCCCAGGACGAGGTCGAACAGCGCCTGGGGGTAGCGACCGGTGAAGAGCAGCAGCACCGCGGCCACGCACACGAGCAGCGGGATGAGCCCGACGTAGCCGGTGCGGTTCCCGGCGTCCGCGAGGGCGTAGGTGCCGCCGACGAGCACCCCGACGACGAGGTAGTGCGGGATGGCGAGCAGCCACCACTTGACCCAGACGAGACCCCGCGAGAGGTGCTCGGGGTACTCGACCTCGAGGTGCGCCGGGTAGTCCGCGACGTCGTGCAGCGTGAAGGGCGGGTAGCGGTCGGTCCCGAGGGCCGAGTACCCGTAGCAGGCCACCCGCCAGTGCCAGCGCAGGACGCCGACGTTGAAGTCGAAGATGCTCCGCGGGTAGCGCCCGGTCACCGCGATCGCGACGAAGGCGACGACGCTGAGGACCACGAAGGCCGCCCAGAGGAACGCGAGGACCACGTAGTGCGGGATCGCGAGGACCCACTTGACGAGCCACAACCAGCGGCTCACGGGGGTGTCGAGGTGGGCACGGACGTGCACCGGGTACGTCGTCATCACGGACCTCCGAGGGTCACCCGCCCGCGCGGTCTGCGCCGGCGCTCACGGAGCGGCGACGTCGTGCGGCCGAGTGCTCCGCAGTCTCATCCCACCGCCGTTCGCCCCGGCCACGCCAGTGACAGGTGTCCCGCCGTGCGACCGTGGCCTGCTCCCGACCCGAGGTGGCGAGGCCGCGGTCTCAGTCGATGATCTCGGAACGCGCCGGGTGCTCGGGCGCGGGCACGTCCGCCTGCGCCTCGGTGAAGGCCGAGACGACGTAGGGGTTGCCCTCCATGAGGTCGGCGACGACGGAGGCGACCCACGGCTCCGGCATCGGCGGGACACCGGCGTCGGCGAGCCGCCGAACCAGCGTGTCGGTCACCAGGGCCGCGTCGGCGTGCGGGCCCTCGTCGGCCAGGGCGTCGACGACCCGCTGGACGGCGAGGTCGCGGTCGCGCCGCTCGACGAGGCGCTCGTCGTCGGTGGCGTCCATGGTGGTCCTCTCGGTCGGGGTTGCTGACCATCCGACGGTACGTCGGCGGCCGACCTCCGCGGGGTACTGGCGTCGGACCGGTCGCCCGGGCGTCGCGGGTCCGCCGGACGTCAGCGGACGACGACGCCCGTCACGTCCGCGCTCGGGAGCGGCCCGGAGTCCGTGCGCCAGCGGGCCGTCCCGCCGGGCAGGTGACGGCGCACGAACTCGTCGTACGGCACGGGCTCGCCGACGAGGTAGCCCTGCGCGTGGTCGACCCCGAGCTGGCGGACCACCTCGAGCACCCCGAGCTCCGAGACGAACTCGGCGACGGTCTGCTTCCCGAGGTCGTGCGCGATGCCGACGATCGAGGCGAGGATGGCGCGGTCGACCGAGGACCGGTCGCACTCGGCGACGAACTCGCCGTCGACCTTGACGATGTCGAACGGCAGGTGCTTGAGGTAGTAGAACGACCCGAAGCCGGCACCGAAGTCGTCGATGGCGACGCGCACGCCGTGCTCGGCGAGCCGCAGCGCGAAGGCGCGGGCGGCGGGGACGTCGGCCACGGCCGCCGTCTCGGTGGCCTCCACGACGAGGGTCTGCGGACGGACCGCGTGCGCCGCGAGGGCCTCGACGAGCTCCTGCTCGACCCGCGCGTCGCCGATGGAGTGCGCGGAGAGGTTGAGCTCGAGGGTGAAGTCGGGCTCGTGCTCCTGGAGGCGGGCGAGCAGCGCGACGGCGTGCCGGACCACCCAGCGGTCGAGCGCGGGGGCGAGGCCGGTGCGCTCGGCGACGCGGACGAACCGCCCGGGAGAGAGCGGCGGGCCGTCGTCGACGAGGCGCAGCAGGGCCTCCGCCCCGGTGATCCGGTCGGTCTCGAGGTGCAGCAGCGGCTGGAGGTAGAGCTCGAAGCGGTCGTTCTCGAGGGCCGACTCGATCCGGCCCTTGACCTCGAGCCGGGCGCCGGTGCGCGACTGCGTCGAGGTGGAGGCGAGGATCGCGTACTGGTCGCGGCCGGCCTCCTTCGCGTCGTAGAGCAGCATGTCGGCGAGCGCGAAGAGGTCGATGCCCTGCTCGGCCGCGTCCGCGAAGGTCGCGACGCCGACGCTGGCGGTCACCCGGCGGCGCACGCCCTCGAGGGTCGCCGCGTAGTCGCGGACGGCGTCGACGATGTTCTCGGCGACCCGCCGGGCGGCCGCGGGGTCGGACTCGGTGAGCACGACGGCGAACTCGTCGCCGCCGACCCGGGCGACGTGGTCGCTCGAGCGCAGCGACCGCTCGAGGAGGCGTGCGATGCCGACGAGCAGCTCGTCGCCGACGGCGTGCCCCATCGTGTCGTTGACCTCCTTGAAGTTGTCGAGGTCGACGAGGAGGACCGCGCCCGGGAGGTCGAAGAGCGAGGAGCGCCGGACCAGTGCGTCGAGCACCTCGTCGAAGCGCCGGCGGTTGAGCAGGCCGGTCAGCGGGTCGTGGTCGGCGAGGTAGGTGAGCCGCTCCTCGTAGCGCCGCTGCTCGGAGAAGTCGACGACGTTGACGAGGATGACGTCCGGCGAGGCGTCCGGCGCCCAGAGCACCCGGCTGGTCAGCGAGACGTGCGACTCCTTCCCGCGCGGCCCGACGATCGTCCAGTCGCCGACGAGCAGGCTGCCCGGCGCCTCCATCGTCCGCTCGAGGTGGCGGACCATCTTCTCGCGGTACTCCGGGGAGAGGTCGGCGAAGTGGCCGCCGACGACGCCGCGCGCGGAGCGACCGGCGAGCCCGGCGAGCGCGTCGTTGACCTGGAGCACCCGTCCGTCGAGGGCGAGGACGGCGACACCGTGCGGGGCGTCGCTGATGAGGCGTTCGGTGCGCTCGCGCTCGGCGCGGAGGGCGTCGAGCCGGTCCTGCTCCTCGGTGACGTCGCGCACGACGAGGACGACCCGCTCCGGAGGTCCGGGCGTCTCCTCGTTGAGGGGGACGGCGTCGATGGAGACCGTGCGCAGCTCGTCGAGCTGGACGTCCCGGAGCCGGGCGACCAGGCCGCGCACGCGCTGGCCGTCGAAGGCACGCTCGACGGGGTGCTGGTGGGCGGGCAGTGGCCGGTCACCGACGAGGAACGGGGCGACGTCCTCGAGGGACGGCGGCCCGGCGTCGGGGTCGTCGTCGTGGGCCATCCACTGCAGGGCGGCGTCGTTGTGGAGCAGCACGACCCCCGCGCGGTCGACGACGAGGACGCCGTCGGGGATGGTCGCCGCGATGACCTCGAGGTCGGCCGCCTTGGCCCGGGCGCTGCGCGCGACGGCGGCGATCTCGTGGACGAGCAGGCCGCGCTCCCACTGGACGGTCGCGACGACGACGGCCAGGGCCACGGCCATCGCCATGAAGGACTGGACGACGAGCGAGAGCGACCGGGGGTCGGCGAGCTCGCCGAACGGGTTGCCGCCGTAACGCGTCACGAGCACGAGGGCGCCGAACGCGACGAGCAGCCCGTGCGCGGCGGCGAGCGGCAGCGGCAGCCGGAGCCCGGCCCAGACGATGACGACGAAGAGTGCGAAGGCCAGCGGCAGCGGGCGGTCCGGGCCGAAGACCACCCAGAGCAGCGCCGCGGCGACGAGGAAGGCCGGCAGCGCCTCGAGCAGCTTGCGCCGGGTCACGAGGTGCGCCGTGTCGCGGATGGCCAGGCCCGGCACCGCGACGACGACGACGGCGGCGAAGTTGCGCACGACCCACGCGAGGACGGCCTCGCGGGTCACCGGCGTGCCGTTGATGCCGAGGCCCGCCATGCCGAGGACGGCGCTGACGAGCGTCGCGCCCAGGCCGGCCACGAGGAAGCGGGAGAAGTCCTCGAGCCGCGTGAGGGCGTTCGCGGTGGCCCGGCTCGCGCTCTGGTGCCGC
>JACXUW010000381.1 GCA_014763705.1 Micrococcales bacterium
TCCTCGAGGCGTCGGGTCAGGTCGGCGACGCGCGCCTCGAGCACGTCGGCGAGGTGGGCGAGGAAGCGCTCGTCGGCGGCGACGAGGGCGGGGTCGGCCTTGGCGGCCAGGTGGTCGGGGAGGTCGAAGGCGGTGGTCGTCTCGGGGGTCACGTGTCGGGGTCTCCGCGTCGTCCGGGCCGGTCGGGTACCGGCGCGAACCGCAGATTCTGGTCCCGGACAGGGGGCTTGCCGCAAGACCCCCCGTGCGCTATACGTTGGAGGTAGAGGGACGAGCGGGTCGTCCGGCGGTGCCCGGCGGTGGCTCAGCCGACCGCGTCGCGCCCGGACACGAACGCCTCGACGCAGCGCCGCACGTCGTCCTCGGAGTGCGCCGCCGACAGCTGCACGCGGATGCGGGCCTTGCCGCGCGGGACGACCGGGAAGCTGAAGGCGATGACGTACACGCCGTGCCCGAGCATGTGGTCGGCGATCTGGGTCGCCTGCCGCGCGCCGTCGTCGCCGGGGAACATCACCGGCACGATCGGGTGGCTGCCGGGCAGCAGGTCGAAACCAGCCTCGTCCATCAGCCGACGGAAAAGGGATGCGTTGCGCCGCAACGTCTCCCGCGCCTCGGCCGAGCCGTCGACGAGGTCGAGGGCGGCGAGCGAGCCGGCGACCACCGCGGGGGCGACCGAGTTGGAGAAGAGGTACGGCCGCGAGCGCTGGCGGAGCAGGTCGACGACCTCGCGGTGGCTGGCCACGTAGCCGCCGGACGCGCCGCCCAGCGCCTTGCCGAGGGTGCCGGTGAGGATGTCGACGCGGTCCATGACGCCGAAGAGCTCGGGGGTGCCGCGGCCGCCCTCGCCGACGAACCCGACGGCGTGGCTGTCGTCGACGAGGACCATCGCCTCGAACTCGTCCGCGAGGTCGCAGATCTCGTCGAGCGGCGCGTACGAGCCGTCCATCGAGAAGACGCCGTCGGTGACGACGACCGTGCGCCGCGCGCCGGCCTCGCGGGCGACGGTGAGCTGCGCGCGCAGGTCGGCCATGTCGGCGTTCCGGTACCGGTACCGCGCCGCCTTCGACAGGCGGATGCCGTCGATGATCGAGGCGTGGTTCAGCTCGTCGGACACGATGGCGTCCTCGGCCCCGAAGAGCACCTCGAAGACACCGCCGTTCGCGTCGAAGCACGAGGAGTAGAGGATCGCCGCCTCGGTGCCGAGGAACCCGCCGATCCGGCGCTCGAGGGCCGTGTGCTGGGTCTGGGTGCCGCAGATGAAGCGGACCGACGCCATCCCGAAGCCCCACGTGTCGAGGGCTGCCTTCGAGGCCGCGACGACGTCCGGGTGGTCGGCGAGGCCGAGGTAGTTGTTGGCGCAGAAGTTGAGCGACTCACCGCTCGTCGTGCCGACGTGGGCCGACTGCGGCGTCGTGATCTCGCGCTCTCGCTTGTAGAGCCCGGCGTCCTCGATCTCCTGCAGGGTCTGCGCGAGCTGGTCCTTGACTGCGCCGTACACGAAGGGCTCCTCGGGGTCGTCGGGCGGGCGGGGGGTCGGGGTCGCCGACCGAGCCAGCCTAGGCGCTGCCCCGCACCGCGCGGCCCGGCCGCAGCGGTCAGCTCCAGTCGAGGACGACCTTGCCGCCGTGCCCGGAGCGGGTCTCGGCGAAGGCCTGCTCCCACTGCTCGGCCGGGTACCGGCCGGTGATGACCGACGACACCGCCGCCCGCAGGTCCGCGGAGGTCGCGAGCATCGAGCCCATGAGGTACCAGGTCTCGAACATCTCGCGGCCGTAGATGCCGCGCAGCGTGATCATGTGCGTGATGACCCGCCCCCAGTCGATGGCGTAGCGGTCGGTGGGCAGGCCGAGCAGCGCGACCCGCCCGCCGTGGTTCATGTTGGCCAGCAGGTCCTCGACCGCCGCGGGCGACCCCGACATCTCGAGGCCGATGTCGAAGCCCTCGGCCATCCCGAGCGCGGCCTGGGCGTCGCGCAGCGTCTCCCCGCGCGAGACGTCGACGACGTGGTCGGCGCCGGCCGCCCGGGCCAGCGCGAGCCGCTCGGGCGACAGGTCGGTCACCGCGATGCGCCGGGCGCCCGCGTGCCGGACGACGGCGGTCGCCATCACCCCGATCGGTCCTGCGCCGGTGACGACGACGTCCTCGCCCACCACGGGCCACTGCAGCGCCGTGTGCACCGCGTTGCCGAGCGGGTCGAACACGGCGCCGAGGTCGGGCTCGAGGTCGGCCGGCTGCACCCAGGCGTTGGTCGCCGGGATGACGACGTAGTCGGCGAACGCCCCGTCGCGGTTGACCCCGACGCCGACCGTGTTGATGCACAGGTGCCGACGCCCCGCTCGGCAGTTGCGGCACGTGCCGCAGACGATGTGCCCCTCCCCCGAGACCCGGTCGCCGACGGCGACGTGGTCGACGTCCGAACCCACCTCGACGACCTCGCCGAAGAACTCGTGGCCGATGGTCATCGGCGCCTGCACCGTGGCCGCGGCCCAGTCGTCCCACTGCTCGAGGTGGAGGTCGGTCCCGCAGAGCCCGGCCCGCAGCACCCGCACCTTGACGTCCTTCGGACCGCACTCGGGCTCGGGCACGTCGACCAGCGACAGACCGGGACCGGCGGAGACCTTCCTCAGCGCACGCACGGCGTCCATCATGCCGGGCGACCGTTCGGCGACCACGGGGCCCGCTCGGCGCAGTGTGACCCACCGCACACCGTGGCCGCGGCTCCGCCCGTCGCACCGTGCCACCGCCCGCCGAGGCACCCGGCGCGGGGTCTCGCCAGCCGCCGGGCCGCGCGCGCACCCTTGGGACCGATCCGGGCGGAGCCGCCCGGACCCCGACCCTGGAGGTGACCGTGAGCAACGAAGCTCGCACCCAGGCCGAGGACCCGTACCTCGCCCTGCAGTCCACGTCGGAGTTCCAGGAGCTGCGCCGCAAGTTCCGGGGGTACGTCTTCCCGATGACGGCGTTCTTCCTCGCCTGGTACTTCCTCTACGTCCTGCTCTCGATCTTCGCCACCGGCTTCATGGGCACGCGGATCGCCGGCAGCACCATCACCGTCGGCCTGCTGTTCGGGCTCGGCCAGTTCGTCACCACCTTCGCCATCACCTTCATGTACTCGAAGTGGGCGACCCGTGAGTTCGACCCGGCGGCCGACGCGCTCGGCGCCAAGCTCGACGGCGTGAAGGAGCACTGACCATGGCCGTGACCCTCCTCCCCGCCGCCGATGCCGCCACGAGCGTCGGCGAGCCGGCGCTCAACATCGGCATCTTCGCCGCGTTCGTCGTCATCACCCTCGTCATCGTCATCCGGGTGGCGTCGGGCAAGAAGACGGCCGAGCAGTACTACACCGCCGCCGGCGCGTTCAACGGACGCCAGAACGGCATCGCCATCGCCG
>JACXUW010000382.1 GCA_014763705.1 Micrococcales bacterium
TGCGAGACCCATGCGGGGGCCTTGCTCACCTGGTGCCGGCCGGAGCCGTGGGGTGCTGCCACGGCCGCGGTGGCCGAGGTCGCGGCGAGCACGACGGCGCCGACCAGCGCCACCGTGCCTCGAGACGTTCCTGTCACGGAGAACCTCCTGGGGGAAACGGTCGCGGAGCGGTGGCTCCGCGAGGGAAGCCTCACCCCGGCCCGGCCCCCCGGGCCCTGACGGATGTCACGGTTTGCGCTGGTCAGCGGGCCCGCATCCGCCGGACCGTCTCGACCTGGTCCCACGCCGTGACGACCACGACGCCCAGGACGAGGGCGAGGCGCAGGTCGCGCGCGGCGGTCTCCCAGCCGCCGCCGACGAGCGCGGCGACGAACCCGGGGTCGAAGAAGCGCTCGGTCTGGAGCAGCCAGACGAGCACGCCGGCGACGGCGACGTCGAGCACCGCGCCGAGCGCGACCGTCGGCCAGGTCCAGCGGCGGGCCCGGTAGGCCACGACGACGAGGACCGCGTGCGCCGCGAGGAGGGCGAGGAGCAGGGGGATCCAGCCCGACCACAGGGCGGGGTCGAGGACGGGCACCGCCTCGCCGTCGAGCCGCACCGGCGAGCTCACCTGCTGCCAGACGAGCGCCAGCGCGAGGACGACGAGCGCGACGAGGGCCATGACCGTCTCGCCGCGGGAGACCCACCGACGGCCGTCCGGCGACTCGGGCAGCTGGTCGGGCGTCCACCCGAGGACGCCCCTCCCGGGCTGCGTGCGCTCGAGGATCGCGTACACCAGCGTGGTCCAGAAGAGGACGTGCAGTGCCGTCGTGAGGCCGGCGACCGCGGCGCCGCCGAAGGCCGGGCCCACGCCGTCGCGCGCGACGTCGTCGGTGAACAGGCGCACGACGAGCGTGCCCACCGCGGCGATGGGCGACACGATCGTCACGAGCAGGGTCACGAGGCGCCGCCACTCGGGGTAGAGGGCCGGTCCGATGAGGTGCAGGGGGCGGCCGGAGTACCCGGCGGCGAGGCGGATCGGGTCGCCGAGCTCGACGAGCACCTCGCGCTCGGCGTCCTCGCGGCTGCCGGCCGAGCCCTCGCCGAGGCGCGCCTCGACCATGTCCTCGATGGTGCCGCGCAGCTCGCGGTCGACGTCGTCGCGCTGGTCCTCCGCGAGCTCGCGGACGGTGGCGGCGACGTAACGGTCGGTCAGGGTGGTCATGGTGGTCGTCCTCTCGGTCGGTCAGGCGAGGTCGGTGATGGCGGCGTCGAGGGAGCGCCAGTCGGTGCGCAGGGCGGCGAGCACGTCCTCCCCGGCCGTGCTGGTCCGGTAGAACTTGCGGGGCCGCGACTCGTCGGTGTTCCACTCGGCGGTGAGCAGGCCCTGCTTCTCGAGGCGCCGCAGGAGCGGGTAGAGCGTGTTGGCGTCGACCTCGAACCCCGCCCGCCCGAGGGACTCGAGCAGGGCGTAGCCGTAGCCGGGGGTCCGCAGGCTGGCCAGGGCCGCGACGACGACGGTGCCGCGGCGCAGCTCCTGAAGGTGCCCGGCGAGGACGGTCTCATCGGCTGGGGTCATACCGACACGATAGTGTGTGACACACACTATCGTCAATGGCACGACGACGTGCGACTCGCGTCAGGCTGCTGCCCCGGGTCAGTCGCCGAAGCGCTCGCGGATGGCGACGAGCTCGAGGGCGTGGGCGTCGAGGGCCCGGTCCTCCTCGCTGACCGGCGTCCACGTCGGGGTCGGGACCGCCCGTCGCGCCTCGTCGAGGCCGACGAAGACGGTGCGGCAGTAGGTCGTCAGCGCGAGCTCGCCCTCCCCCGCGGCCGGGTCGCCGGAGCGCACGTGGACCCCGACGTGCATCGAGGTGCGCCCGGTGTGCAGGAGGCGCGCCTCGACCTCGACGAGATGGCCGATCCGCAGCGGCCGGTAGAACCGCACCCCGCCGGTGAAGATGGCGACGTTGTCCGCGCTGCCGGTCCACCGGGTGGCCAGGACGTGCGCCGCCTCGTCGATCCAGCGCATGACGACGCCGCCGTGCACCTTCCCGCCCCAGTTGACGTCGGTCGGCGCGGCGAGGAAGCGCATCGTCATCCGCGGGGCGGTCCCGGCGTCCGAGTACACCTGGCCGGCCATCGCGGCCTCCACCTCGGCCCGCAGTTCGGCCCGGCGCACCGCCCACCGCTGCTGGAGCTCCTCCCCCAGCGTCGCCGGCACGAGCTCGGGGACGGGTGTCGAGCGTCCCTCGGCGTCGACGGCGACGAAGACGATGAGGCACCGGGTCGCGGGCTCGAGCGAGCGGGTGCGCGGCGCCCCGGACGCGACGTCGACGGTGATGTGCATCGAGGTGCGGCCGGTGTGCACCACGGTGGCCGTCACCTCGACGAGGTCGCCGACCTCGACCGGCCGGGTGAAGCGGACGTTGCCGACGTACGCGGTGACGCAGTAGGTGCCGCTCCAGCCGGCGGCGGCCGCGTACCCCGCCTTGTCGATCCACTCGAGCACCCGGCCCGCGGAGACCGAGCCGGAGTGCCCGGCGTCGGTGGGGGCGGCGAGGAAGCGGAGGGTGATCTGCGTCGGCGGGCGCGGGTCCACGGACGACATCCTCCCAGCCGCGCGGCTGCGCGGCAGCCACCGGGAGGAACGGGTCAGAGGTCGAGGCGCATCAGGTCGTCCGCCGGCCGGAAGCCGACCGACCGGTAGAGCGGGAGGGAGACCTCGCTGGGGTTGAGGACGACCCGGACCAGCCCCTGCTCGCGGCACCAGGCGAGGAGCTCGGTCATGAGCAGCCGGCCGACCCCGCGCCGACGGTGGGCCGGCGCGGTCCAGACGTTGGCGACGTACGCCCAGCGGCGGTCGGGGCGGCCCGGGCGCGGCATCCGGTCGAACACCTGGCAGTTGGCCATGCCGACCGCGCCGCCACCGGCGTCCCGCACGACCCACGCGTGCCGGACCCCGCCCTGCGCCTCCCACCAGGCACCGAGCCGGGCGGCGAACCCCTCCTCGGTGGCGTCGGACTGCTCGCCCGCCCAGGCGGCGCGCATCGCGGCGAGGTCGGCGAGGTCCCGGGAGCGCCGGGGGTCGAGGCGCTCGACGCGGTACGGCGGGGTCATCCCCGCACCCTAGGAGGCCGGGGGCCGGCGCGGTGCCGGCACCGCCCGCCCGGTGGCCACGAGCGTGCGCAGCCGGCCCACCTGCTCGGGCGTGCCGAAGACGATGAGGGTGGCGCCGGCCTCGAGCACCCGGTCGGCCGGGGGCGACGGCGTGAACGGGCCCTTGCGCGGAGCGCGGACGGCGAGCAGCTGGCACCCGCAGCTGCCGGGCACGTCGGCCTCCCCGAGGGTGCGCCCGACGACGGCGTCCGACTCCGCGAGGCGCACCTGCTGCACGACCTGCCGTGGTCG
>JACXUW010000383.1 GCA_014763705.1 Micrococcales bacterium
GACCGGTCTTACTGCGGCCCGTCCCGCTGCGGCCCGTCCCGCCGCGCCCGGACGCACCGCGACGACCGGCCGTGGCTCGGGCGGCGGGGGCCGCCGGACCCCCGCCGGACGCCGCACCGACCGCCCGGGGCCGAGCCCGCGCCGCCGGATGCGCGCGCTGACCGTCGCCACCGTGTTCGTCCTGTCCGTCTTCGGCGCCCAGCTCGTGCGCATCCAGGGGCTCGACGCCCACGCGGTGGCCGCGGAGGCCGAGAGCAACCGGGTGACGGCCCAGATCATCCCGGCGATGCGTGGGCAGATCCTCTCCGCCGACGGCACGGTGCTCGCCTCGAGCGTCGTGCGCGAGGTCGTCGTCGCCGACCAGACCGCCGTGTGCACCTACCGCACCGGGAAGACCACGTGCGACCCCGCGACCTCGGGGTCGGCGGTCCAGCAGGCCGCCGAGCAGCTGTCGCCGCTGCTCGGGACCCCGGTCAGCGAGCTCGTCCCGGAGCTGGAGGGGACGAGCCGGTACCGCATCCTCAGCAAGGACGTCACCCCGCTGACGTGGAACAAGATCGCGGCCCTCGGCATCCCGGGGATCGCCCGCGACCAGCGCGAGACGCGTTCGGAGCGCACCTACCCGCAGGGGACGACGTCGGCGGCCCTCGTCGGCTACCTCACCGACGACGGCAAGCCGGGCGGCGGCGTCGAGCTGATGGTCGACAAGGACCTGCAGGGCACGCCCGGCAGGACGACCTACGAGCAGGGCCAGGACGGCACGGCCATCCCGTCGGGGCAGTCGAGCACCACGCCGGCGGTCAACGGCGAGGACGTCCGGCTCACCGTCAACTCCTCGCTCCAGTGGTACGCGCAGAACGCGCTGGCCCAGCGGATCAAGGAGACCAAGGCGCAGTCCGGGACGGTCGTCATCATGAACGCCAAGTCCGGCGACCTGCTGAGCATCGCGTCCTACCCGACCTTCAACCCGAACACCGACGTCGGCAAGAAGGGCGCCCAGCTGGACAACAAGGCCTTCTCCGACGTCTTCGAGCCGGGGTCGACGGCCAAGATCATGACGATGTCGGCCGCCCTCGAGGAGGGCACGGTCACGCCGTCGACGCCGGTCATCATCCCGAACCGGCTGCCGCGCTACGACCAGCGGTTCAAGGACTCCCACGAGCACCCCACCGAGTACCGCACGGTCGCGGGCACGCTCGCCGAGTCGAGCAACATCGGCACCATCCTCGTGTCCGAGACGCTCAAGTCCTCGACCCTCGAGCGCTACTTCCGCAAGTTCGGGCTCGGCACGCGCTCCGGCGTCGGGTACCCCGGCGAGTCCGGCGGCATCCTGCCCCCCTCCGACACCTGGAGCGGTACGAAGCGGGCCAACGTCTCCTTCGGGCAGGGCATCTCGGTCACCGCCGTCCAGGCCGCCTCGGTCTTCCAGACCATCGCCAACGGGGGCGTCCGGGTCACCCCCCGGCTCGTCGACAGCGTCATCGCGGCGGACGGCACGGTGACCAAGGAGCCGGCCTCGAAGGGCACCCGGGTGGTCTCCGCGAAGACCGCCGCGGCGGTGAGCACGATGCTCGAGGGCGTCGTGGGCGCCGAGGGCACGGCCCCCGAGGCACAGATCCCGGGCTACCGGATCGCCGGCAAGACCGGCACCGCCGACTTCTACGACGCCTCGGTCGGCAAGTACCGCGGCCACACGGCGAGCTTCATCGGGTACGCGCCGGCCGACGACCCCCAGATCGTCGTCGCCGTCATCGTCCAGAACCCGGTCTACCCGTACTTCGGCGGCTACGTCGCGGGACCGGTGTTCAAGGACGTGACGACCTACGCCCTCCAGGAGCTGAAGATCCCGCCGACGGGCAAGAAGCCGCCGCACCTCAAGCTCGAGGTCACCCCGGCCGAGGCGCTCGCCGACCCCACCCTCCTGCGTGACGGCAAGAAGCACCCCAGGCGGTAAGGTCGTCCGGATGCGTTCTCCCCGGCCGACCTCGCCGCGTCGCACCCCGCTCGGCGAGGTCGCGACCCTCGTCGGCGCCCCGGTGCCGCCCGGTGACGCCGTCGTCACCGGGGTCACCCTCGACTCGCGCGCGGTCCTGCCGGGCGACCTCTACGCCGCCCTGCCCGGCGCTCGCGCCCACGGCGCGGACTTCGGCCCCCAGGTCGCCGCGGCCGGGGCCGCCGCCGTCCTCACCGACGCCGACGGGGCGCGCCGGCTCGCGGCCGCCGGCGTCGGGCTTCCGGTGGTCGTCGTCGAGGAGCCGCGGGCCGTGCTCGGCGCCGTCGCGGCCCGGGTCTACGGCACCGAGGACCTCGCGGTGCGGATGGTCGGCATCACCGGGACCAACGGCAAGACGACGACGGCCTACCTGCTGCACTCGGCGCTCACCGCCCTCGGGCACGAGGTCGGGCTCATCGGCACGGTCGAGACCCGGATCGGGCCGGAGCGGGTCGGCAGCGTCCGCACCACCCCCGAGGCCCCCGACCTGCACGCCCTCCTCGCCGTGATGGCCGAGCGCGGCCTCGACACCTGCGTCATGGAGGTGAGCAGCCACGCCCTGGCCCAGCACCGGGTCGACGGGGTCGTGTACGACGTCTCGCTCTTCACCAACCTCAGCCAGGACCACCTCGACTTCCACCGCGACATGGACGACTACTTCGCCGCGAAGGCCTCGCTGTTCACCCCCGAGCGGTCCCGGCAGGGCCTCGTCTGCGCGGACGACGGGTGGGGGCGCCGGCTGCTCGGGGTCGCCTCGGTGCCGGTCGCCTCGCTCGCGACCGCGTCCGACTCCGGTTCCGACGCCGACCTCCACCCCGACTGGACGGTCCACCCGGACGCCACCGACCCGGCCGCCTTCCGGCTCACCGGCCCGGACGGCGTCGACCTCGCCCTGCGCTCGAGCCTGCCGGGCGACTTCAACGTGACGAACACGGCCATGGCCGCCGCCGCGCTCGTCCTCGCGGGCGAGGCGCCGGAGCGGGCCGGGGAGGCGGTCCTCGCCGACCCCCACGTCCCGGGCCGGATGGAACGGGTCGCCCTCGGCGACAGCGCGACCCAGCCGCGGGCCGTCGTCGACTACGCGCACACGCCGGATGCCATCGCCGCCGCGCTGCGCGCCCTGCGGCCGACGACGCCGGGCACCCTCGTCTGCGTCACCGGGGCCGGTGGCGACCGCGACCGCGACAAGCGGCACGCGATGGGCGCGGCGGCGGCCGAGGTCGCCGACCTCGTCGTCGTCACGGACGACAACCCGCGCTCCGAGGACCCGGCCGGCATCCGCGCGGCCGTCCTCGAGGGTGTCGACGCGGTCCGCCGGGAGGGGCGTGCGGTGCGGGTCCGCGAGGTCGGTGACCGTCGCCGGGCGATCCGCGAGGCGGTGGCCGCCGTCGCCGCC
>JACXUW010000384.1 GCA_014763705.1 Micrococcales bacterium
GAACTGGCCGTGCCCGACCTCGCCACGGCCGGCGTCGTCGGACTGGGCGATGGCCGCCGTGGCCCCGACCGCGCCGAGCGCCCCGATGCCGAGCGCCGCGACGAGCGCGACGACGGTGCGCCGGCCGGACCACCGGGCCGGGGCGGACCAGCCGGACCACGGTCGGCGCCAGGAGAAGTCGTCCTGCGCTGCCGGGGCCGCGGCAGCCACGGGGACGCCCGCCCCGGGCCACCCGGCGGGCGGCGTCGGCCGCCCCGGGTCGACCTGGTGGGCGGCGGCCCCGCGGCCGGCTGCTCGCGGGTCTCGCCGGCGACGGGCATCGCGGCGGTCTCGTCGGTGGGTCCGGTCCCGGGCGCCCCGGGGTGCTCGTCGTCGCGGCGCTCGCTCATCGGTGGGCTCCTTCGTCAGGTGGGTGCTCGCGGCACCGTGACAGCGCCACCTGTGCCTGACCTGTGGCGGGCCCGGCACGCGGCTGGCAACCTGAGGGGGTGGCCCACAGGAAGCGCACAGGTGACGCATCGGATCGACCCAGCGGCTCCACACAGACTGCTCCCATGCCGACCCGCCAGCAGCCCGCCGCCGCTCCCGCCCTGTCCCGTGTCGACGGCAGCCCGGTGCGCGTCCTCGTCGTCGACGACGAGCCCAACCTCACCGAGCTCCTCTCGATGGCGCTCCGCTACGAGGGTTGGGAGGTGCGCAGCGCCGCGAGCGGCATCCAGGCGGTCCGGGCCGCGAAGGAGTTCGCCCCCGACGCCGTGGTCCTCGACATGATGCTGCCGGACTTCGACGGGATGGAGGTGCTGCGCCGGATGCGGGGCGACGACCCCAACGTGCCGGTGCTCTTCCTCACGGCCAAGGACGCCGTCGAGGACCGCGTCGCGGGCCTGACCGCCGGCGGCGACGACTACGTGACCAAGCCGTTCAGCCTCGAGGAGGTCGTCGCCCGGCTGCGCGCCCTGATGCGGCGCACGGTGGTCGCGGCGGCCGAGAGCGACTCGCTCCTCGTCGTCGGAGACCTCACCCTCGACGAGGACAGCCACGAGGTGACCCGTGGCGGCCTCGAGGTGCAGCTCACCGCGACTGAGTTCGAGCTGCTCCGCTACCTCATGCGCAACCCGAAGCGGGTGCTCTCGAAGGCCCAGATCCTCGACCGCGTCTGGAACTACGACTTCGGTGGCCAGGCGAACGTCGTCGAGCTGTACATCTCCTACCTGCGCAAGAAGATCGACGCGGGCCGCACGCCGATGATCCACACGATGCGCGGCGTCGGCTACGTCCTCAAGCCGGCCGAGTGACCCGATGACCCGTCGCCTCCGGGTGCTCGATGCGGCGTACCAGCCCTCCCGCTGGACGCTGCGCACGAAGCTGCTCGCCGGCGTGCTCGTCCTCTTCCTCGTCGTCATGCTCGCGACGAGCGCGCTCACCGTCCTCGAGACGCGGCGCTACCTCGACGCCCAGCTGACCAAGGACCTGCAGAACGCCCTCGGGCGCACCGCGGACCGCCGCGGCGTCATCGACACCGACGGCGACGGCGACGGCCGGCACGGCGGGGGGCCGCCCGGCGCCCCGGGCGGCGACAACACCCTCGTGCTGGGCCTGACGAGCGACGGCGCGGTGGCCACCGACCCGAGCGGGTACCCGCTCAACCAGGTCCTCCTCTCCACCGGTCGCGACGGTGTCCTCAGCACGAGCCAGATCGCGCAGGTCGCCGACGCCGTCGACGGCACCGAGGTCGTGCGGGTCGACGTCGGCAACGACCTCGGCGAGTACCTCGTCACCGCCCGCACCCTCCGGGACGGCGGCCGTTTCATCGTCGGCGTCTCCACCCGGCCGGTCGACCAGCTGCTCGGCAAGCTGCTCGCGCTCGTCGTCGCCGGCACAGGAATCGGGCTCGTCCTCGTCGGCGCCGGCGGGGCGGTCGTCGTCCGCCGCAGCCTCGCGCCGCTCGACCGGGTGGCGGCGACCGCCCGCCAGGTCTCGTCCCTCCAGCTCGACTCCGGCGACGTCTCGCTCGCGGTCCGGGTGCCCGAGGAGGACGCCGACGGACGGACCGAGGTCGGCCAGGTCGGCCTGGCCCTCAACACGATGCTCGACGACGTCGAGCAGGCGCTCCGGGCCCGGCAGGACAGCGAGATGCGCGTACGTCAGTTCGTCGCCGACGCGTCGCACGAGCTGCGCACCCCGCTCGCGTCCATCCGCGGGTACGCCGAGCTGACCCGTCGCGAGCGGGAGCCGGTGCCGGAGAACGTGTCCCACGCCATCGGACGGGTCGAGTCGGAGGCGCTGCGCATGCAGGAGCTGGTCGAGGACCTGCTGCTGCTGGCGCGGCTCGACTCCGGACGCCCCCTCGAGCGTGAACCGGTCGACCTCAGCCTCCTCGCGATGAACGCGGTGAGCGACGCCCACGCGGCCTCGCCCGACCACGCCTGGGAGCTCGACCTGCCCGAGGACCCGGTCGAGGTCACCGGCGACGGCGCCCGGCTCCACCAGATCCTCGCCAACCTCCTGGCCAACGCCCGCACCCACACGCCGTCGGGCACGCGGGTCGTGACACGGCTGCGCCCGGAGGGCAGGATGGTGCGTATCTCTGTGTCCGACAACGGCCCCGGCATCCCGTCGGACCTCCAGCCGAAGGTCTTCGAGCGGTTCACCCGAGGCGACGACTCACGCAGCCGGGCCAACGGCTCGACCGGGCTCGGGCTGTCCATCGTCGCCGCCGTGGGTCAGGCGCACGGTGGTCGCGTCGAGGTCAGCTCCGAGCCGGGCACGACGACCTTCTCGGTCCTCCTCCCCACCGCCTGACCCCGAACCGGCCGCCGGGAGGGGGCGGCGGTCAGAGCGGGAGGCGGTAGGCGAGGAGCTCGACGCCCGGACTCGGGCTCCAGTCGCGCTCCGGCTCCCGCACGAAGCCCATCCGTTCGTAGAGGCGGTGGGCCGTGGTCATCCACGTGCCGCTCGAGAGGACGACCGCGCGGCAGCCCTCGTCCCGGGCCAGCCGGACGCACTCGTCGCTGAGCAGCCGTCCCACCCCGCGGCCACGAGTGGCCGGGGCGACCGCGAGGGTGCGCACCTCCGCCTCGTCCGGGCCGCCGATCTCGGCGAACGGCGTGCCAGGCCGGACGAAGGTGACCGTGCCGAGCAGCTCGTCGCCGGCCACCGCGACGAGGAGGACGGCATCCCGGGCCCGCGCGCCGGCGTCGAGGAGCGTTGCCGCATAGGGGCTCTCCGGCGTGATGCCACCGTCGGCGGCGTAGGCGCCGAGGGTCAGCCGGCCGACCGCGTCGAGCTCGTCGGGGCGGGCGGGACGGACGGTCGCGTCGCTCACGGGGTCATCCTCGCACCCCGGCGCCGGAAGTCAGCGGGGCCCGACAGACGTCCCACAGGG
>JACXUW010000385.1 GCA_014763705.1 Micrococcales bacterium
GGCGACGAGGACGGCGACGGCGGTCGTCGCGGGGATGGCGAGGACGAGACCGACGGCGCTGGCGAGGGTGCGCACGACCTCCGCCGTGATGTCCTCGGAGAGGAACAGCTGATCGGCCCCCTGCCCGGAGAGGGCGATGAGCAGGAGGATGGGCAGCGCGGCTCCGGCGTAGGCGAACACGATCGTGTAGACCGTCGAGGCCAGGTGGTCGCGACCGATCCGCATCGCCGACGCGAAGAGAGCGCGCCGGCTGCGCACGGGGTCGGCGCTCCTGAGCTCCCAGACCGCGGAGGTCTGGCTGATCGTCACGTCGTTGAGCACACCGAAGGCCGCGATGAGGACGCCGCACGCGACGAGGTCGTGCAGACGCACGTTCGTCGTCAAGGACTGGAGGAGGCCGCTGTTCTCGTCACCCACCCCGGTGAGCCGGGCGGCGTCGGCGCCGAGGACTCCCGCCACCGCGGTGAGGCCGAGGCCGAGCACGGTGCCGAGCAGCGCGGTCGAGGTGCGCAGGCTCGGCCCGTGGGTCAGGTAGAGGACGACGAGCATCGTCGCGCCGGAAGCGGTGAGGCCGACCGCGACCGGGTTCGCGCCCTCGAGCAGCGCGGGCGCGACGAAGAAGAGGAGGACCCCCCCGCCGACCCCCAGGCTGACCAGCGACGCGAGACCTCGCCAACGCGCGACGAGGAGCACGAGGACGACGAAGACCGCGGCGAGGACGACGAGCGGACGCTGTCGTTCGACCCCGGCGTAGGAGTAGGGGCTGTCGAGGGTGCCGCCCTGCGCCACCGCCCCGTCGACGGCGGCGTCGGGCAGCCGCAGCAGCGTCACCGTGTCGCCGGCCCGGAGCCCGGAACGGCTGACCTCCGAGGGGATGCGGACGGTCTGGGTCGATCCGTCCTCGAGCCGGGCGACGAGCTGCCCGCAGTCGGGGTCGGCCGGCGGTCCGGCGTCGGTCGAGTCCGGCGCCGCAGCCGGGCACGGCGCGCTCAGCGACACGACCGTGGCCTTCGGGAAGGTGGCCCCCTGCACGGCGTAGTCGAGGTTCGGGTCCTTCGGCAGGTCGTCGCGAGGCCAGAGCGTGACGAGCCCGACGACGGTCGCCGCGGCCGTGAGCCCGACGAGGAGCAGGACGACGAGCCTCGTGGGGAGGGGCGTGCGCGGGAGGTCGGTGTCCGGCAGGGCTCCGTGAGCGGCGGCCGTGGGCAGCGCGTGGTGGTGGCCCATCGGCGGTCAGTCGCCTCCGCGGGTGGTCGGTCGCAGCATCGGCGGCTGGATGTCGGTCGCCGTCCCGCGCCGGTACAGGAGCGCCGGGCGCCCCCCGGCGGTGGACACGCCGTGGGCGTCGGTCGGGACGACGAAGCCGTCCGTGCCGAGCACCTTGCGCCGGAAGTTGCCGAGGTCGGGCGGCGAGCCCCACACCGCCGTGTACACGCGTCGCAGCTCGGGAAGGGTGAAGGGTTCGGCGACGAACTCCCTTGCCAGGGTGGTGTACTCGAGCTTGGCCCGGATACGCTCGCGGGCGTCGCGGAGGATCTGCTCGTGGTCGAAGGCGAGCGTCGGGGCATCCGGTCCGCCGTCGAGGACGTCGTCCACCGACCACCACCGGGCGTTGGCGGCGTCCGAGCCGGCGGTCGGCTCGGGCAGGTCGGGGGCGAACGCGACGTGCGCGACCGAGACGACGCGCATCCGCGGGTCGCGGTCCGGGGCCGAGTAGGTGCGCAGCTGCTCGAGGTGCCCCTCGAACCGCTCGACGCCGGTCTCCTCCACGAGCTCGCGCCACGCGGCGGTCTCGGCGTCCTCGTCGACCTGGACGAAGCCACCGGGCAGCGCCCAGGACCCCGCGAAGGGCTCGCCGCCGCGCTCGACGAGCAGCACCGAGAACGCGCCGTCGCGGATGGTGAAGACCGCGAGGTCGACGGTGACGGCGAAGGGCGGGTGCTCGCTCACGGGCCGACCTCCGCCCCGGCCGCCGCCATCTCGGCGAGGGCCGCCCGGCTCGTCTCCTCGGCGACGCCGGCGTGCATCCCCGGGAGCAGCCGCACCGAGAAGCCCTCGCGCCGCGCGTCGAGGACGGTGGCGCGGACGCAGTGGTCGGTGGCGATCCCCGCGACGTCGAGGTGGGTGACCCCGAGCCCGTGCAGCAGGTCGGCGAGCGCCACCCCGTCGGCGGTGCGTCCCTCGAAGGCGCTGTACGCGGCCGACCCGGCCCCCTTGCGCACCTCGTGCGTGATGCCGCTCGTGTCGAGCGCAGCGGCGTACTCCGCCCCCGGCCCGGTCGAGACGCAGTGCGCCGGCCAGGTCGTGCGGTAGTCGGGCTCCTCGCCGGGTGCGGCGAAGTGGCCGCCGTTCGTGCCGTCCGGCTCGTGCCAGTCGCGCGAGGCGACGACGGCCGCGTAGCCGGAACCGTGGGCGGCGACGTGCTCGCCGATCCGGCGGGCGACCTCGGACCCGCCCTCCACGCCGAGGGCCCCGCCCTCGACGAAGTCGGTCTGCACGTCGACGACGACGAGCGCGTCAGCCATCGGTCTCTCCTTCGAGGGTTGCGGTGAGGTACGGGCGCCCGGCGGACACCGAGCGCGCGGCCTCGGGGAGGGTGGTGAGGGCCGCCGCGCAGTGCGTGCGGACCTCGGCGAGCGGAGGGTCGTGGACCAGCCGACCGCCGCGCACCACCGGCACCTGGACCGGGGTGGCCCCGGGCTCGGTCAGGCCGTCGACCCGGTACCACTCGCGGGTGACGCGGCCGTCGGCGTCGTGGGTGCGCCACGCGGTCTTGCCGCCGCCGACCGAGATCTTGTCGTGGCTCTTCTTCGCGACGGCGTGCAGCGGTCCGCCGGGCTCGAACCCGACGGCGACGAGCTTGTAGACCATGCTCGCCGTCGGGTGCCCGGACCCGGTGACGACCCGGGTGCCGACCCCGTAGCCGTCGATCGGGGCGTCGGCCAGGGCGGTGATGACGTACTCGTCGAGGTCGCTCGTCGCGATGATGCGGGTGTCGTGGGCGCCGAGCTCGTCGAGGAGCGCGCGCGCCGCCGCCGCGGTGTCGGCGAGGTCGCCGGAGTCGATCCGGACCGCGCCGAGCCCCGGGCCGGCCACCTCGACGGCCGTCCGGATGCCCTGCTCGACGTCGTAGGTGTCGACGAGCAGCGTGGTGTCCTTGCCCTGCACCGCCACCTGGCTGGCGAACGCCTCGGCCTCGCTCGGGTGGGCGAGGGTGAACGCGTGGGCCGCCGTGCCGACCGTCGGCACCCCGTGGCGGAAGCCGGCGGCGAGGTTGCTCGTCGACGCGAAGCCGGCCAGGTGGGCCGCGCGGGCCGCGGCGACCGCCGCCTCCTCCTGGGTGCGCCGGCTGCCCATCTCGA
>JACXUW010000019.1 GCA_014763705.1 Micrococcales bacterium
CCATGGGACTGTTCAGCCGTGACCGGTGCGAGGGGAAGACGCCCGAGCAGCTCGCGATGATGCGCGCCGCGGGCCTGCTCGTCGCCCGCACCCTCGAGCTCGTCGCGACGCAGGTCCGGCCGGGGATGACCACGCTCGACCTCGACACCCTCGCCGAGACGCACATCCGCGACCACGGCGGCATCCCGAACTTCCAGCTCGTCCCGGGCTACCGGCACACGCTGTGCACGAGCGTCAACGACGAGATCGTCCACGGCATCCCGGGCGCCCGCGTCCTCGAGGCAGGCGACCTCCTCTCGGTCGACTGCGGCGCCGAGGTGGCCGGCTGGAACGGCGACGCCGCGCTCACCCTCGTCGTCGGCGGCCCCGAGGCAGCCCGACCCGAGGACCTCGAGCTGAGCGAGGACACCGAGACCTCGCTGTGGGCCGGCATCGCGGCGCTGCGCGTCGACCGGCCGCTCTACGACGTCGGCGCGGCCGTCGAGGACTCGCTGACCGACTCCGGCACCCGCCGCGGTCGCGAGTACGGCATCGTCGAGGACTACGTCGGCCACGGCATCGGCACCTCGATGCACATGGACCCGCAGGTGCCGAACTACCGCGTCGACGGGCGCAGCCCGACGGTGTGCGACGGGCTGACCATCGCCATCGAGCCGATGGTCACGCTCGGCGACCAGGACAACACGATCCTCGAGGACGAGTGGACGGTCGTGACCCGCGACGGCTCGCGCGCGGCGCACTGGGAGCACTCGATCGCGGTCACCGCGGCGGGCACCTGCGTGCTCACCGCCCTCGACGGCGGACGTGAGCGCCTCGCCACCCTCGGCGTCCCGTTCGCCGACATCACCCCGGCCTGACCCCCACCGGCTCCGGTCCCACGGGTGACCGATCTCTCGGTGAGCGACCCCCGCACCGCTGGCTAGGGTTGAGGGTGGACCGGACCACCGACCAAGGGGAGTGCCCGATGACGACGGCGTCGCCTCCGACCGAGCCGATGGCGCTCGCCGCCGGCTTCGAGCCCCGCACCCGCGAGGACTGGCAGCGGCTGGTCGCGGACGTGCTGAACAAGCGCCGCGCCGACGACGACCGGATCGCGCCGGAGGCCGCCGAAGCCGCCCTCGTCACCGCCCTCGACGGCGGCCTGAGCACCCGCGGCCTCTACCTGCGCGAGGACCGCGCCGGCCACCGGCTCGGCCTGCCGGGCGCGATGCCGTTCACCCGTGGCCGGGCCGTCCGCGACGGCAGGCTGCCGTGGGACGTCCGCCAGCTGCACGACGACCCGGACGTCGCGCGGACGCGCGCCGCGGTCCTCGACGACCTCGAGCACGGTGTGACGTCGGTGTGGCTGCACGTCGGCGACGAGGGTGTCGCGACCACGGACCTCGCCGAGGTGCTCGCCGAGGTCCGGCTCGACCTCGCGCCGGTCGTCGTCTCCTCGTTCAGTGACCAGCCCGGCGCGGCCCGGGCGCTCCTCGACGTCGTCGGCGACCGCCCGTCGGTCGGCGGCAACCTCGGCCTCGACCCGGTCGGCGCCGCCCTGCGCACCGGGACCGAGCCGGACCTCGCCCCGCTCGCCGGGCTCGTGCGCGCGCTCGACGGCCGCGCGGGCTGGCGGGCGCTCACCGTCGATGCCCGCGTGCTCCACGACGCCGGCGCGAGCGAGGTCGACGCGCTCGCCGTGGCCGTGGCCACCGGCGTCGAGTACCTGCGCCACCTCGAGGCGGAGGGCATCGACCCGGTCACCGCGTTCGGACACGTCGAGCTGCGGGTCCCGGCGACCGCCGACCAGTTCCTCACCGCCGCCGTGCTCCGCGCCCTGCGCCGGGTCTGGGCGCGGGTCGGGGAGGCGCTCGACGTCCCCGCAGCCGACCGCGGCGCCCGCACGCACGCCGTGACCAGCCTGCGGATGGCCAGCCGTGAGGACCCCTTCGTCAACGTCCTGCGCAACACCCTGGCCACGTTCGGCGCATCGATCGGCGGCGCGGACGCCATCACCGTCCTGCCGCACGACACCGTCGCCGGCCTCCCGGAACGGTTCTCGCGCAGGCTCGCCCGCAACACCCAGATCCTGCTCGCCGACGAGTCGAACGTGGGGCGCGTCACCGACCCCGGCGGCGGCTCGTGGTACCTCGAGTCGCTCACCGACGAGGTCGCCGAGCGGGCGTGGACGCGCTTCCAGGAGGTCGAGCGGGCCGGGGGAGTACGCGCAGCCCTCCGCGACGGCCTGCTGCGCGACTGGGTCGACACCGCCACGACGGAGCGAGAACGGCTCATCGCCACACGCCGCCGCCCGCTCACCGGGGTCTCGATGTTCCCCAACCTCGCCGACACCGCGCCCGAGCGGCGGCCACGTCGCGCCGTCGCCACGAGCGCCGACGGGTTCGAGCCCCGCCGCGACGCCGCCGCCTTCGAGGCCCTGCGCGACCGGGCCCGCACCCTCGACACCCCGGCGGTCACCGTCCGCACCCTCGGCGCCCAGCGCGACTTCGGCGCCCGTCAGGGCTTCGTGACCAACCTCCTCGCCGCGGGTGGCATCGCCGCCACGGACGACGCCACCCCGGTCGCCGTCCTCGCGAGCAGCAGGGGCCAGTACGCGGCGGCGGGTCGCGAGGCGGTCGAGGAGCTGCGCGCCGCCGGCGCCACCCACGTCCTCGTCGCCGGCCGGGCCACCGAGCTCGGCGACGCCGCCGACACCGTCGACGGCGAGGTGTACGACGGGATGGACGTCGTCGCGCTCCTCACCGACCTGCTCGACCGGCTCGGCGCGCCGGCGGAGGGAGAGACCCGATGAGCACCGTCCCCGACTTCACGACGCTCGACCTCGGGCCGGGCACCCCCGAGCCGGCCGACCTGCCGGCGGGCGAGCCGTGGCTCACCCCGGAGCAGGTCCCGGTGGCGCCCGTCTACACCGAGCACGACCTCGAGGGCCTGGACTTCCTCGACACGGTGCCCGGTGCGCCACCGTTCCTGCGCGGCCCGTACCCGACGATGTACACGACCCAGCCGTGGACGATCCGCCAGTACGCCGGCTTCAGCACGGCCGAGGAGTCCAACGCGTTCTACCGGCGCAACCTCGCGGCCGGCCAGAAGGGGCTGTCGGTCGCGTTCGACCTCGCGACCCACCGCGGCTACGACTCCGACCACCCGCGGGTCGCCGGCGACGTCGGGATGGCCGGCGTGGCCATCGACTCGATCTACGACATGCGTACCCTCTTCGACGGCATCCCGCTCGACCAGATGTCGGTGTCGATGACGATGAACGGTGCCGTCGTGCCGATCCTCGCGCTCTACGTCGTCGCGGCCGAGGAGCAGGGGGTGAAGGCGGAGCAGCTGACCGGGACCATCCAGAACGACATCCTCAAGGAGTTCATGGTCCGCAACACCTACATCTACCCGCCCGAGCCGTCGATGCGGATCATCAGCGACATCTTCGCGTTCACGAGCCAGGAGATGCCGCGGTTCAACTCGATCTCGATCTCCGGGTACCACATGCAGGAGGCCGGGGCGACGCAGGACCTCGAGCTGGCGTACACCCTCGCCGACGGCGTCGAGTACCTGCGGGCCGGGACGGCGGTCGGCCTCGACGTCGACCGGTTCGCCCCGCGGCTGTCCTTCTTCTGGGCGATCGGGACGAACTTCTACATGGAGGTCGCGAAGATGCGGGCCGCACGCCTGCTCTGGGCGCGCCTCGTCCGGGCCCAGGGGGCGAGCAACCCGAAGTCGCTCAGCCTGCGCACGCACAGCCAGACCTCGGGCTGGAGCCTCACCGCCCAGGACGTCTTCAACAACGTGGTCCGCACCTGCATCGAGGCGATGGCCGCCACCCAGGGGCACACCCAGAGCCTGCACACGAACGCCCTCGACGAGGCGATCGCGCTGCCCACCGACTTCTCGGCCAGGATCGCGCGCAACACCCAGCTCGTGCTCCAGCAGGAGTCCGGCACGACGCGCACCATCGACCCGTGGGCCGGCTCCGCGTACGTCGAGCGGCTCACCCACGACCTCGCCCGGCGGGCCTGGGAGCACATCGAGGAGGTCGAGGCGGCCGGCGGGATGGCGAAGGCGATCGAGGCCGGCATCCCGAAGATGCGGATCGAGGAGGCCGCGGCCCGCACCCAGGCCCGCATCGACTCCGGTCACCAGCCGGTCATCGGCGTCAACACCTACCCCGTCGACGAGGACGAGCCGATCGAGGTCCTCAAGGTCGACAACGCCGCCGTCCGGGCCAGCCAGACCGCCAAGCTCGAGCGGCTGCGGGCCGAGCGCGACGAGGAGGCCTGCCGGGCCGCGCTCGCCCGGATGACCGAGGCCGCGCGCGCCGGCTCCGACGGCACCCCCGCGACCAACCTGCTGGCGCTGGCCATCGACGCCGCGCGGGCCAAGGCGACCGTCGGCGAGATGTCGACCGCGATGGAGGAGGCGTTCGGTCGCTACACCGCCCAGATCCGTACCATCGGGGGCGTGTACAGCGCCGAGGCGGGGGAGGACGTGACCGTCCGCGAGGCCCAGGCCGCGGTCGAGGCGTTCGAGGAGGAGCAGGGCCGACGCCCGCGCATCCTCGTCGCGAAGATGGGCCAGGACGGCCACGACCGCGGCCAGAAGGTCATCGCGACCGCGTTCGCCGACCTCGGGTTCGACGTCGACGTGGGCCCGCTGTTCCAGACGCCCGAGGAGGTCGCCCGCCAGGCCGTCGAGGCCGACGTCCACGTCGTCGGGGTCAGCTCCCTCGCCGCGGGCCACCTCACCCTCGTGCCCGCGCTGCGCAAGGCGCTCGACGACCTCGGCCGCCACGACCTGATGATCGTCGTCGGCGGTGTCATCCCCGACCAGGACCACGAGGCCCTGCGCGCGGCCGGTGCCGACGCCATCTACCCGCCGGGCACGGTGATCAGCCGGGCCGCGGTCGACCTCGTCCGCGAGCTGCGCGAGCGGCTCGGGTGAGGCCGGTCGACGTCGAGGACCTCGTCGCAGGGGTCCGCGCGGGCTCGCGCCAGCACGTGGCGCGGGCCATCACCCTCCTCGAGTCGCGGCGTCCGGAGCACCGCGAGCAGGCCCGCCGTCTGCTCGCCGCCCTCGCCGACCGCACCGGCCACGCGGTGCGGGTCGGGGTCAGCGGCGTGCCCGGCGCCGGCAAGTCGACCTTCATCGACGCCCTCGGTCTGCGGCTCCTCGAGCAGGGACACCGGGTGGCCGTCGTCGCCGTCGACCCCAGCTCGCGCCGCACCGGTGGCTCGATCCTCGGCGACCGCACCCGGATGGCTCGGCTCGCCGCCTCCGACCACGCCTTCGTCCGGCCGAGCCCCTCGGGACGGCACCTCGGCGGGGTGGCACGGGCCACCCGGGAGTCGATGCTCGTTCTCGAGGCGGCCGGCTTCGACGTCGTCATCGTCGAGACGGTCGGGGTGGGGCAGAACGAGATCGCCGTCTCCGAGATGGTCGACACCTTCCTCCTGCTCACACTCGCCCGGGCCGGCGACCAGCTCCAGGGCATCAAGCGGGGCATCCTCGAGCTCGCGGACGTCATCGCCGTCAACAAGGCCGACGGCGACGGTGAGACTCCCGCGAAGGCCGCCGCCCGCGACCTCATGGGGGCGATGCGGCTCATGCTGCCGGGTCGCGACGTGCGTCGGCCGCCGGTGCTCACCTGCTCGGCGCTGACCGGCGCCGGGCTCGACGAGGTGTGGGAGGCGGTGCTCGAGCACCGGGCCTACCTCGAGGAGCACCACTCGCTGGCCACCCGCCGGGCCCAGCAGCAGGAGGACTGGATGTGGGCCCTGGTCGACGCCGAGCTGACCGACGGCGTCCGCGGCGCGCCGTCGGTGCGGGCGCAGCGGGCGGCCCTCGAGGCGGCGGTACGCTCGGGGGAGACGAGTGCCGTGGAGGCCGCCGCCCGTGTCCTCGAGCTCTATGCACACGACCTGCGGGTCGGTGAGCAGGACGGATGACCCATCGTCCGTACGGATGATGCCCCGCTGGCCGCTCGTCCGGTCCCGCCCTGTCCGAACCGCCATCCGGGACCCGTGGTGCTGGCGGGACGGTCGGGAGGACGCGAGAGTCGTTCACGCACCCGGTGAAGCGGACCCCAGCGGTCCCGCCCCTGTCCACCGGGAGCGGAGACGGGAGCCCACCCCTGCACCGGGCCCTCGACTCCTCACACAGCCCACCGGGCCGGCCACCCCCTGCATCGGCCGGCCCGGTGGCTTGTGTCCGGGCCCGGGGGGCGGCGTCCGCGGATTTCGTGATGTGCCCCCTCCTCGCGTACCATTGAACGTCGGTCACGTGTGCGCTCCTCCGCATGGGTGGAGCACCTCGGGGCCGATTTCCATGGGTGGTCCAACCCCACGACGGGCTGCCCACCAAGCGGATTGAGAGGGTATGGCCAAGAAGGACGGCGTCATCGAGATCGAGGGCACGATCGTCGAGGCTCTCCCGAACGCGATGTTCCGGGTCGAGCTCACGAACGGTCACAAGGTGCTCGCGCACATCTCCGGCAAGATGCGACAGCACTACATCCGGATCCTCCCCGAGGACCGTGTGGTGGTCGAGCTGAGCCCGTACGACCTGACTCGCGGCCGCATCGTCTTCCGCTACCGCTGAGACACACCTCGACGAGACAGCAAAGGCGACATGAAGGTTCAGCCGAGCGTCAAGAAGATCTGTGACAAGTGCAAGGTGATCCGCCGCAACGGGCGGGTCATGGTGATCTGCGAGAACCTGCGCCACAAGCAGCGCCAGGGCTGACGCGAGTCAGACGCACCACCGCCCCTCGCGGGGCCGCACGGGTCACCGGATCCGAGCAGACGCAGAACGACAGAAGCACGCAGCACCCGACCCCCGACGGGCCACCTGGCAGCAGGTGGGCGCGGGACGTCACCCCCGGCCCGGAGGCCGGGGACCGGACCAGGATGGGCCGGACCGGTGTTGCTCCAGACCTCCGGACACCACGAGAAGGAACCATCCCCACATGGCACGTCTGATGGGCGTCGACCTCCCGCGCGACAAGCGCACCGAGGTCGCACTGACCTACATCTTCGGAGTCGGCAAGACCAGCGCGAAGAAGGCGCTCGAGGCCACCGGGGTCTCCCCGGACACCCGGGTCAAGGACCTCGGTGACGACGACCTCGTCAAGCTGCGCGACTGGATCGAGGACAACCTGCGGGTCGAGGGTGACCTCCGCCGCGAGGTCGCGTCCGACATCCGCCGCAAGGTCGAGATCGGGTCGTACGAGGGTCTGCGCCACCGCCGTGGCCTGCCCGTGCGCGGCCAGCGGACCAAGACCAACGCGCGCACCCGCAAGGGCCCCAAGCGCACCGTGGCCGGCAAGAAGAAGGCCGGTAAGTGACCCGCGGCTGACGCCGGTCACCCCACCGCTTCCGAAGACTTCGTAGGAGAACACGCATATGCCTCCCAAGGGACGCAACACCGGCGCCAAGAAGGTGCGCCGCAAGGAGAAGAAGAACGTCGCCGTGGGCCAGGCCCACATCAAGAGCACGTTCAACAACACGATCATCTCGATCACCGACCCCACGGGTGCCGTCATCAGCTGGGCCTCGGCCGGGCAGGTCGGCTTCAAGGGGTCGCGCAAGTCCACGCCGTTCGCCGCGCAGACCGCCGCCGAGGCCGCTGCGCGCCGTGCCATGGAGCACGGGATGCGCAAGGTGGACGTCTTCGTCAAGGGCCCGGGCTCCGGTCGTGAGACCGCGATCCGCTCCCTGACCGCTGCCGGCCTCGAGGTCGGCTCGATCCAGGACGTCACCCCCCAGCCGCACAACGGCGTCCGTCCGCCCAAGCGCCGCCGCGTCTGAGCGACCGACAGACTTCGCGAAAGGTAGTTACGAGACATGGCCCGTTACACCGGACCCATCACGAAGAAGTCGCGTCGCCTCAAGACCGACCTCGTCGGTGGCGACAAGAACTTCGACCTCCGCCCGTTCCCGCCCGGCCAGCACGGCCGTCGCCGGATCCAGGAGAAGGAGTACCTGACCCAGCTGCAGGAGAAGCAGAAGGCCCGCTTCACCTACGGCGTCATGGAGAAGCAGTTCCGTCGGTACTACAAGGAGGCGGCCAACCGCCCCGGCAAGACCGGCGAGAACATCCTGACGATCCTCGAGTCCCGGCTCGACAACGTCGTCTACCGCGCCGGCCTCGCCCGCACGCGTCGCCAGGCCCGTCAGCTCGTGAGCCACGGCCACTTCGAGGTCAACGGCGTGCGCGTCGACGTGCCGAGCTACCGCGTCGAGCAGTTCGACATCATCACCGTGCGCAAGCAGTCGGTCGAGTCGTTCCCGATGCAGCTCGCCCGCGAGACCTTCGGCGACCGACCGATCCCCGCGTGGCTGCAGGTCGTGCCCGGCACGCTGCAGATCCTCGTCCACCAGCTGCCGTCGCGTGAGCAGATCGACACGGTCCTCACCGAGCAGCTGATCGTCGAGTTCTACTCGAAGAACTGAGCTGACGTCCGCGGCGCGCGGGCCCTCCTGCGGGAGCGTCCGGCGCCGCGGACGAGGCCTGTCCCGCGGACCGATGCGGGGCAGGGGCCGGGATGGTGCCCGGCGTTCACGAGGCGTCATATGGCGGTCGCCCGTGGGAAGGAAGAACCACCGTGCTCATCGCACAGCGTCCCGTCCTCTCCGAGGACGTCGTCTCCGAGTACCGGAGCCGTTTCGTCATCGAGCCCCTGGAGCCGGGCTTCGGCTACACGCTCGGCAACTCCCTCCGCCGCACCCTGCTCTCGAGCATTCCGGGTGCCGCGGTCACGAGCATCCGCATCGACGGCGTGCTCCACGAGTTCTCGACGATCCCGGGCGTCAAGGAGGACGTCACCGAGATCATCCTCAACATCAAGAGCCTCGTCGTCTCCTCCGAGCACGACGAGCCGGTCGTCATGTACCTGCGCAAGCAGGGTGCGGGCGCCGTCACCGCCGCGGACATCGCGCCGCCGGCCGGTGTCGAGGTGCACAACCCGGACCTGCACATCGCGACGCTCAACGACAAGGGCACCGTCGAGATGGAGCTGACCGTCGAGCGCGGTCGCGGCTACGTCTCCGCGGTCCAGAACAAGGCCGGCGACCAGGAGATCGGCCGCATCCCGGTCGACTCGATCTACAGCCCGGTCCTCGCCGTCACCTACAAGGTCGAGGCGACCCGTGTCGAGCAGCGCACCGACTTCGACCGCCTCGTGGTCGACGTCGAGACCAAGACCTCGATGGCCCCGCGCGACGCGCTCGCCTCCGCCGGCAAGACGCTCGTCGAGCTGTTCGGCCTGGCCCGTGAGCTCAACGTCGAGGCCGAGGGCATCGACATGGGCCCGTCGCCGACCGACGCCGCGCTCGCCGCCGACCTGGCGCTCCCGATCGAGGACCTCGACCTCACCGTCCGGTCCTACAACTGCCTCAAGCGCGAGGGCATCCACACCGTGGGTGAGCTCGTCGGGCGCAGCGAGGCCGACCTGCTCGACATCCGCAACTTCGGTGCGAAGTCGATCGACGAGGTCAAGGCCAAGCTCGCCGGCATGGGCCTGGCGCTCAAGGACAGCCCGCCCGGGTTCGACCCCAGCATGATCGCCGACCGCTACGACGACTTCACCTTCGGTGAGGGCGAGGACGACTCGGCGTTCGCCGAGGACGAGCAGCTCTGACCGCCGCCTCCGGCACGTAACCAAGGAGAACACCAATGCCTACCCCCACCAAGGGTCCCCGCCTCGGAGGCGGCCCGGCTCACGAGCGGCTGATCCTCGCGAACCTCGCGACCTCGCTCTTCGAGCACGACCGGATCACGACGACGGAGGCCAAGGCCAAGCGCCTGCGCCCGCTCGCCGAGCGCCTCGTGACCTTCGCCAAGCGCGGCGACCTCTCGGCCCGCCGCCGGGTGATGACGGTCGTGCGCGACAAGGGCGTCGTCCACCGCCTCTTCGTCGAGATCGCGCCGGACATGGCCGAGCGCAACGGCGGCTACACCCGCATCACGAAGATCGGTCCGCGCAAGGGCGACAACGCCCCGATGGCCGTCATCGAACTGGTCCGCGAGCCGGTCGCCAAGAAGGCCACCGTCAAGGAGGCCGAGGCCGCCACCAAGCGGGCGGCCAAGGACGCGAAGAAGGCGGAGCCGAAGGTCGAGGCGCCGGTCGAGGAGGCCGAGACCACCGAGGACACCGAGGCCACCGAGGTCGCCGCCGTCGAGCTCCCCGAGGGCGCGGTCGCCGCGACCGAGGACGGTTCGGCCCCCGAGGGCTACACCGTCAAGGGCAACGCCGACTCCGGCAAGTACCACGTCGAGGGTTCGCAGTGGTACGACCAGACGGTCGCCGAGTTCTGGTTCAAGGATGCCGAGGCCGCCGAGGCCGCCGGCTTCGAGCCGGCCGGTGGCGCCGCGAAGCAGCAGGAGCAGGACGAGGCCTGAGCCACGTCCCGCCGCACCGACGAGGGCCGTCTCCCACCCGGGAGGCGGCCCTCGTCGCGTCCGGGCGGCCCCTACGCTGGGGCGGTGACCCTGCGGATCCGGATCGACCTCGGCTACGACGGCACCGGCTTCTCCGGGTGGGCTGCCCAACCGGGGCTGCGGACCGTCGAGGGGGTTCTCTCGGAGGCCCTGAGCACCGTGCTGCGCGCTCCGGAGCCGGTGCGGCTCACCGTGGCCGGGCGGACCGACGCGGGGGTGCACGCCCGCGGCCAGGTGGTGCACGCCGACGTCGACGACAGCGCGTTCGCCCGGCTGCCGGGGCGTTCGGACCGCTCGCCGGAGGCGGCCGCCGTGGCCCGGCTGTCCGGGGTGCTGCCCGCCGACGTCGTCGTGCGGCGGGTCACCCTCGCGCCGCCGGGCTTCGACGCCCGCTTCTCCGCGCTGCGTCGGCGCTACCGCTACCGGGTCTGCGACGACCCCGGCGCGGCCGACCCCCTGCGCCGCCACGAGACGGTGCTCGTCCGGGACCGGCTCGACATCGCGGCGATGGACGAGTCGGCCCGGGGCCTCGTCGGGCTGCACGACTTCGCCGCGTTCTGCAAGCGGCGCGAGGGGGCGACGACGGTGCGTACCCTCCTCGAGTACGCGTGGCGCCGTGGCGACGACGGTGTCCTCGAGGCGACCGTCGTGGCCGACGCGTTCTGTCACTCGATGGTCCGCGCCCTCGTCGGGGCCGTCGTGCCGGTCGGGGAGGGCCGGCATCCGGCGGGCTGGCCGGCCGAGGTGCTCGCCGGCCGCACCCGGGACCCGCGGGTCAAGGTCATGCCGGCGCACGGCCTGAGCCTCGAGGAGGTCGTCTACCCCCCGGAGGGCGAGCTCGCCGCCCGCGCGGAGCAGGCCCGGGCGACGCGCACGCTCGACCGCTGAGCCCGCAGGGGTGAGGATGGGGCGATGGCCCACCCGCCCCGCTTCGAGGACGACGACCCGCTGCTGGGCCGGCTGCGGGAGGTCGCGCTCGCGCTCCCGGGCGCCGACGAGAAGGTCAGCCACGGGCGGCCGACCTTCTTCACCCGCAAGGTGTTCGCGATCTTCGGCGGCGTCGTCAAGGGTGACCACGGCTCGGACGCGCTGCGGCAGTCGCTCGTCTTCCTGCCGGACCCCGCCGAGCGGCCGGCCCTCCTCGAGGACCCGCGCGTCGTCGTGCCGGGGTACGAGGGGGCGTACGGCTGGCTGGTCCTCGACCTGCGCACGGACCCGGACTGGGTGGAGGTGGCCGAGCTCGTCGAGACCTCGTACCGGCTCACCGCCCCGGCCCGGATGGTGACCGCGCTCGACGCCGGGTCCCGGCGGGGCTGAGCTCGACGACCATCGCGACTCATTGCCCAGAAACCACCTCGGGGATCCCCGAATGGCCCACTCGAAGTGGGTTCTGGGCAATAAGTCGGGTGAACCGGGGGCGGGGCGTCGGGGAGGATGGTGGCTCGTGGGACACCTCGACGTCGGCGCCGTGGACTTCTCGCTGCCGGACGGCCGTCCGCTGCTGCGCGAGGTGACCTTCCGTGTCGGCGAGGGTGCCAAGGTGGCGCTCATCGGGCCGAACGGGACGGGCAAGACGACCCTGCTGCGCATCCTCGCCGGCGACCTCGCGGCCCGTGACGGGGCGGTGACCCGCAGCGGGGGGCTCGGCGTGATGCGCCAGTTCATCGGCAAGGTCCGCGACGACACCTCGGTCCGCGACCTGCTCGTCTCGGTCGCCCCCGAACCCGTCCGTCGCGCCGCCGCCGACGTCGACCGCACGGAGCTCGCGATGATGGAGCGCGAGTCGGAGCAGGACCAGCTCGACTACGCGCAGGCGCTCGCCGACTGGGGCGACGTCGGCGGCTACGAGTGGGAGACCCTCTGGGACGTCTGCACCGTCGCGGCGCTCGGCGTCCCGTTCGAGCGGGCCCAGTGGCGCCAGGTCTCCACCCTCTCCGGCGGCGAGCAGAAACGGCTCGTCCTGGAGGCCCTCCTGCGCGGGCCGGAGGAGGTCCTCCTGCTCGACGAGCCAGACAACTACCTCGACGTGCCGGCCAAGCGCTGGCTCGAGGAGCGGCTCGTCGAGTCGCCGAAGACCGTCCTGTTCGTCAGCCACGACCGCGAGCTGCTCGACCGGGTCGCGACCCGCATCGCCACCCTCGAGCCCGGCCGGGGCGGCAACACCGTGTGGGTGCACCCCGGCCGCTTCTCGACCTACGAGCAGGCGCGCGAGGACCGCAACGCGCGCCTCGAGGAGCTGCGGCGGCGCTGGGACGAGGAGCACGCCAAGCTCAAGGCCCTCGTCGTCATGTACCGGCAGAAGGCGGCCTACAACTCCGACATGGCCCCGAAGCTGCAGGCCGCCGAGACCCGGCTGCGGCGCTTCGAGGACGCCGGGCCGCCCGAGGCGGTGCCGCTGCGGCAGAAGGTGTCGATGCGGCTCACCGGCGGGCGGACGGCCAAGCGGGCCGTCGTCGCGACCGACCTCGAGCTGCGGGTGGACGGCCGGCGGCTCGTCGCACCGTTCTCGACCGAGCTGTGGTTCGGCGAGCGGGTCGGGGTGCTCGGCAGCAACGGCTCGGGCAAGTCGCACTTCCTCCGGCTGCTCGCCGCCGGCGGCAGCGACCCCGACCGCGAGCACGAGCCGGTCGGCGAGATCCGCCCGCAGCCGGTCGAGCACGCCGGGCGGGTGGTCCTCGGCTCCCGGGTGCGGCCGGGCTGGTTCGCGCAGACCCACGACCACGTCGCGCTGCACGGTCGCACGCTGCTCGAGATCCTCCACCGGGGTGACGAGCACCGGGCCGGGATGCCGCGCGACCTCGCCGCCCGGGCGCTCGACCGCTACGGGCTGGCCCGGGCCGCGGAGCAGACCTTCGACTCGCTCTCCGGCGGCCAGCAGGCGCGGCTGCAGATCCTCCTCCTCGAGCTCTCCGGGGCGACCCTGCTGCTCCTCGACGAGCCGACCGACAACCTCGACCTGCACTCGGCCGAGTCGCTTGAGGACGCGCTGGCCGCGTTCGAGGGCACCGTGGTCGCGGTGACCCACGACCGGTGGTTCGCCCGTGGCCTCGACCGCTTCCTCGTGTTCCGGGCGGACGGTACGGTGGCGGCGACCGACGAACCGGTCTGGGACGAGGGCCGGGTCCGCCGGCCGCGATGAAGGACGACGACATGGCACCCTCCACCCCCGCCGAGCGGCACCGCGAGGTCGCGGCGGTCTTCGCCGACCGGGTGCGCGGCACCACGGACTGGGGCGTCCCCGCGCCGGTCGAGGGCTGGGACGCCCGCGGCGTGGTCGACCACCTCACGTCGTGGTTCCCGGCCTTCCTCGCCGGGTCCGGGGTCGACTTCCCGGCCCTGCCCCGGGCCGCCGAGGACCCGGTGGCGGCGTGGGAGGCCCAGACGGCCGCCGTGCAGGCGCTGCTCGACGACCCCGCGGTCGCCGACGCGCCGATCGACAACCCGCACATCGGCTCGATGACCCTCGCGCAGGCGACCGACATGATCTACACGACCGACGTCTTCCTCCACACCTGGGACCTCGCCCGGGCCACCGGGCAGGACGACCGGATGGACCCGCAGATCTGCGCCGGCCTCGTCGAGGGGATGGCCGGGGTCGAGGAGTCGATGCGCTCGTCGGGCCAGTACGGCCCGCGGGTGCCGGTGC
The DNA here is from genome assembly GCA_014763705.1 of Micrococcales bacterium. Classification (GTDB taxonomy): domain Bacteria; phylum Actinomycetota; class Actinomycetes; order Actinomycetales; family Dermatophilaceae; genus Phycicoccus. Next base: position 14,084 of record JACXUW010000019.1, read on the forward strand.
CGGACGACGCCGACCCGCAGACCCGGCTGCTCGGGTTCATCGGGCGCGACCCCTGGTGGCAGCCGCCCGGGACCTGACGAGGCCGCAGGGTAAAGACATCGTCAGTTCCGTGCCCCGCCCCTTCATGTAAGGCGTTTACGCATCTAGGTTCCTCCCCGAGACCCCGCGTCGGACGCGACCCGTCCGCCACCCCGAGGAGCACCGATGCCCCGAGCCAGCCGCCGCCTGTCCGCCGTCGTCGCCGCGACCGTCCTGCTCGGGGGTCCGGGGCTGCTCGCCGCGCTCCCCGCGGGTGCGGCGGACCGTTCGGTCGCCCTCGTCGGCGACCTCCAGAGCGAGGTCGGGTGCCCCGAGGACTGGATGCCCTCGTGCACGCAGAGCGAGCTCGTGCGCGAGGGCACCACGGACCGCTGGAGCGCGACGTTCACGGTGCCGAAGGGGACCTGGCAGTACAAGGTCGCCGTGAACGACGGCTGGGACGAGAACTACGGGGCCGGGGGTGCGCCGAACGGCGGGAACATCACCCTCGTCCTCCAGGGGACGGCGCGGCTGAGGTTCACCTACGACGACGCCACGCACCTGACGACGTACACCCCCGTCGACCTCGCCGGGGGAGCGACCCGGGCCGACCGCTCGCTGTCCAAGGACTCGCTGCGCTCCAGCCTCACCCGCGAGCGGTTCTACTTCGTCATGGCCGACCGCTTCGCCAACGGGTCGACCGCCAACGACCGGGGCGGCCTCACCGGCGGACCCCTGACGACGGGCTTCGACCCGACGAACAAGGGCTTCTACCACGGCGGCGACCTCAAGGGCCTGACCCAGAAGCTCGACTACATCAAGGGCATGGGGACGACGGCGATCTGGCTGACGCCGAGCTTCAAGAACAAGCCGGTCCAGGGGGCGCCCGGCCAGGAGAGCGCCGGGTACCACGGCTACTGGATCACCGACTTCACCTCCATCGACCCGCACCTCGGCACCAACGCCGAGATGAAGGCGCTCATCGCGGCCGCGCACAAGAAGGGGATGAAGGTCTTCTTCGACATCATCACCAACCACACCGCGGACGTCATCGACTACCGCGAGGGTCAGTACACCTACCGGACCAAGAAGGCCTTCCCGTACGAGGACGCGAGCGGCACGGCCTTCGACGACCGCGACTACGTCAACCAGCCCTTCCCCGCGATGGACCCCGCGACCTCGTTCCCCTACACCCCGTTCCTCCACCCCGGCGACGAGGACGCGAAGACCCCGGCTTGGCTCAACGACGTGACGATGTACCACAACCGCGGGGACTCGACCTTCGCCGGCGAGTCCTCGACCTACGGCGACTTCGCCGGCCTCGACGACCTGTTCACCGAGCGCCCCGAGGTCGTCAAGGGCATGGGTGACATCTACAAGACGTGGGTCGACTTCGGCATCGACGGCTTCCGGATCGACACCGTCAAGCACGTCAACCTCGAGTTCTGGCAGAAGTTCATCCCGGACATCCTCGGTGAGGCCAGGAAGATCCGGAACGACGACTTCTTCGCGTTCGGCGAGGTGTACGACGGCAACCCCGCCGTCATGTCGCAGTACACGACGGCCGGCAAGCTCCAGGCCACGCTCGACTTCGGCTTCCAGCAGCAGGGCGTCGACTTCGCGAAGGGCAACCCGGCCAAGGTCCTCGCGGACTTCTTCGCCAAGGACGACTACTACACCGACGCCGACAGCAACGCCTACCAGCTGCCGACCTTCCTCGGGAACCACGACATGGGACGGGCGTCGATGTTCCTCGAGCCCGCCTCGGCGAACGACGCGCAGCTGCTCCAGCGGGTGCTCTTCGCCGACGCCCTGATGTACACGGTCCGTGGCAACCCGGTCACGTACTACGGCGACGAGCAGGGCTTCATCAGCACCGGTGGCGACCAGCTGGCCCGCGAGGACATGTTCGCGAGCAAGGTGCAGGTCTACAACGACGAGCCGGTCCTCGCCGGCCCGTCGGGCTCGCGCGACCGGTACTCGACGCGGCACCCCATCTACCGGCGGCTGGCCGAGCTGGCCCGGCTGCGCGCCGCCAACCCGGCCCTCGCCGACGGCGCGCAGGTGGCCCGGTACGCGGACGACCAGGCCGGCATCGTCGCCTTCTCCCGGATCGGCTCGGCCGGCCGCGGTGACGACCACCGTGGCGGCCGTGGCCACGACGACCACGGTGACCACGGCGCGAACGCCCTGCGCGAGTACGTCGTCGTCGCGAACAACGCGACGTCCGCGAAGTCGGCGACCTTCGACACCTCGACCAGCCGCAGCCGCCTCGAGCCGCTGTTCGGCACCCGGACCACGCTGCGCACCGGCGCCGACGGCCGGGTGACGGTCACCGTGCCGCCGCTGACCGTCGCGGTGTGGAAGGCGTCCTCGACCGTCGACACGCACGTCGCGGCCCCGAGCGTCACGGTCTCGCTCGACGGCGCCGGCGTGTACGGGCGGGCCGAGGTCGGCGCCACCGTGTCGAGCGACACCTTCACCCAGGCGACCTTCTACGTCCGGCCGGTCGGCACGAAGGCCTGGCGGCTCCTCGGCACCGACGACAACGCGCCCTTCCGCGTCTTCGACGACGTGAGCGGCATCCCGGTCGGGACCCCGCTGGAGTACCGGGCGGTCGTCCGCGACGCCGGCGGCCGGGTCGCCGCCGACAGCGGGTGGGCGGTGACGGCCGAGCCGCCGTCGGCGACGGTCCCGCAGAACGGGGACCGGCCGGCGGGCCAGCCGGGGTCGGTGACGATCGCGGGCACGCTCGACACCGAGCTCGGCTGCATCGAGGACTGGATGCCGAGCTGCACCGCGGCGCAGATGACCTTCGACCCCGAGTCCGGCATCTGGAAGAAGACGGCCACCCTGCCGCCGGGGCCGTACTCGTACAAGGCCGCGCTCGACGGGTCGTGGACGGAGAACTACGGGGCCGGTGGCATTCGCGACGGCGCGAACATCGACGTCGAGACGCTCGACGGGACGGTCACGTTCTACTACGACCCGGCGACGCACTGGGTCACCTCGGACGAGCAGAACCCGGTGCTCGTGGCGGCCGGCGACTTCCAGTCCGAGCTCGGGTGCGCGGCCGACTGGTCGGCCACCTGCATGCGGCCCTGGCTCCAGGACCCGGACGGCGACGGCACCTACGCGCTCGTCCTCACCGGCATCCCGGCCGGGACGTGGCAGTTCAAGGTCGCCCAGAACCTCTCGTGGGACGTCAACTACGGCGACGGCGGGGTCCCGAACGGCGCGAACATGACGTTCACCGTGCCGGTCGACGGGGCGCGGACGACCTTCCTCTACGACTCGACGACGCACGAGACGACGGTGACCTCGGAGGCGCCCTGACCACCGGCGCCTCCGGGCTCACCGCCCGCGGGCTCACCGCCCGATCGTCACGTCCCGCCCGTCGAGCCGGACGGCGAACCCGGCGCCCCCGACGCCGACCTCGCGCAGGGTCATCCCGTCGGGGACACCCGGTACCGCCGTCCGGATGGTGACGAGCCGGCGCGCGGCCTCGCTCAGCGCGGCGTCGACCGGGCCCGGGGCCCCGATGTCGAGGGTCTCCGGCTCGAGGAGGAGCAGGCCGCCCTGCGCGGTCACCGTGCCGGTCGCGCGGACGAGCAGCCGGCGTCCGAGGAGGGTGAGCGGTCGCTCCACCCCGACCCGGTCACCACTGACGGCGTATAGCCGGGTGCCGCCCCCGACCCGCGCGGCCACGGTGTCGAAGGGCACCGTCGCCCGCAGTGCCAGGGTGCTCGCGCGCAGGCTCCCTCCGCCGAACCGCACCCCGGTCCCGGTGGCGTCGACGTCGACGAGGTCACCGTCGCGCGAGACCAGCTCGGCGCCCTGCAGGCGCACGCTGCCGAGCCACGTCTCGCCGGTCGCGAGGTCGCCGGGCGGGGGGACGCGCACGCCCGAGGGTGGTGGCGAGGGGACCCGCGCCGGCGTCGCACCGGAGCCGAGCGACGCCACGAGGAGGACCGTGCCGAGGGCGATCACCGCGAGGGTGGTCAGGACACCGAGGAGGAAGGCCTTCACCCGGTCAGGGTGTCACTCCCGCGAGGCGTCGGGCGGGTGGTGGTAGGCGTGCTGCGCCCGTCGGTAGGACGCCGGGAGCGCGTCGAGCCGGGTGCGTCGGGTGGCGACGAAGCGCTCCCACTCCTCGTCGGGCCAGTGGGCGAGCCCGTGGCCGCCCTCGGTGGCCCTGGTGTGCTCCGGGGCGAGCGACGCGAGGGCGACGGGCTGGACGACGGCCAGGGGGGACCGCGGCGAGAACCGCACGACCTCACCCGGAGTCCGCAGCCGCACCATGACCGGCAGCGTGTTGCCGTACCAGGCGGTCTCGACGATCCCCTCGACGACGTCGTGCGAGGTCGGCGTGAGCGGGAGGTTCGGGACGGGGCGCACGAGGGTCGCCCAGCCGGGGGCGGTGCGGGCGAGCACACCGGAGACGACCTGCAGCTCACGCGGGTCGGCCGGGTTGGGGTCGACCAGGGGGACCCCCTCCTCGTCGAGGCAGTCCGCCAGCTCGGCGGAGCGGTGGGCGGGAACGGCCGCGAGGGCCGCCTCGGTCCCCGGGTGCTGCCCGGGCCGCCCGGCCCCGAGCACCTGCCACGGTCCGAGGGCGCCGTCCGCGTCGACGAGGGTGAACTCGAGGCGGTCCTCCATCCAGCGGACCGCGAAGGCCGCCGGGGCGAACAGCACCCACCCGAAGGAGCTCGCGGCCGTGACCGGCGTGCACCAGCGGACGGCCTTGGCGGGCAGCAGGTCGCGCAGCACCGCGCGCGCCGGCACCGGCATCGGGGCGTCCGGCCAGACCTGGTGGAAGGCCATCTGCGGGCCGGTGACGGGCAGCCGCTCGCGGCTCGGCGTCGAGCCGTCCTCGCCCGCCTCGGGCGGGCGCTCCGGGGCGCTCACGGCTCACTCCCGGCGGACATCTCGTTGAACGCGACGTCGACGGCCTCGGCGAGCCCGCGCCGCGGCCACCGCGCGGCGAGCAGGGCGATGGCGCCGAGGCTGAGCGCGGCGCAGGCCGTCACCGAGGTGGCGGGACCGAACACCTCCGACAGCCAGCCGGCGAGGAGGAAGGCCAGCGCCGAGGTCGTCATCGCCGACGCGCCCGCGAGGCCGATGACCCGGCCGCGCAGGTCGGGCGCCACGACGAGGGCGAAGGTGGCCTGCAGCGGCAGGATGAACGCTTGGAGCACCCCGGAGCCGAACCACAGCAGGCCGAGGACCGGCAGCCACGCGCTCGTCGCGGGCAGGACGGCCGTCAGCAGCAGCGGGGCGGGCATGAGCAGCGCCATCGGGAGCATCCGGGCCCCGGCCACCTCGGGCTGCCAGCGGCCCACGAGGACGACGCCGAGCACGGCCCCGGCGACCGGGGAGGCCATGAGGAACCCGCCCGCCCACTCCGGCAGGTCGTGGTCGAGGACGTACGGGATGGCCACCGCCTCCGGAGCGGCGATGGCCCAGACCGAGACGAGGCTGAGGAGGAGGAGGGCCACGAGGACACGGTGACCGGCGAGGTAGCGTGCACCGTCGCCGACGTCGCGGAAGAACCCGCCGACCCCGGGTGTGGGCCGGGCCGCGACCGCGCGCGCCCGGACCGCGAGGGCGAAGAGGGCTGCCGAGAGGGCGAACGCGGCCGCGTCGGCGGCGAGCGCCGCCCGCGGTGAGAGGAGGGCGACGACGACACCGCCGACCGCGAGGCCGATGGTCTGGTTCACCTGTTCGGCGAGGACGGCGACCCCCCGCGCCCGGAGGAACGCGCGCCGGTCCGGGAAGAGGTCGGTGAGGAGGATCTGGTACGACGCGACCGTCGGGCCGCCGAAGAGCTGCATGAGGAAGAGCAGGACCAGCAGGAGCAGCAGCGGCGCGCCCTGGACGATGGTCAGCAGCAGGAGGAGGACGAAGAGGGTCCGCAGCACGTCGGACCCGACGAGGACGTGCTTGGCCGGGATGCGGTCGGCCAGCGGGCTGAGCAGGCTGCGACCGAGGACGCTCGGGAGCAGGCTCACCGCGAACGTCGAGGCCATCGCGAGGTCGGACCCGGTGCGCTCGCGCACCTCGAAGGCCACGCAGATGCGGGCGACGTAGTCACCCCACGTCGAGGCGCTCAGCGCGACGAACGAGGGCAGGAAGCCCGACGTGCGGAACACCGAGGCGTAGGACGGCATGGCGACACCGTCACGTGACCCCCGACCCGTGCCGTCCACGCCGGTGACGCTAGCCGAGGTCGGCGGTCACCGCGCGGCGTGCGGACGACTCCGGGGGCGGGTCAGACGGCGGTCGCCGGGACCGGTTCCGTGTGCGTGCGCTCCTGACGCAGCGCCGGGAGGTAGCAGAACGCCCCGAGGACGCTGAAGGCGCCGGCGACGGCGATGCCGGTGGCCGTGCTCGTCGCCTCGGCGAGCGGGCCGAGGACGAGCAGCCCGAGGCTGTAGCAGCCCCCGGCGACCATCGAGTTGATCGACAGCACCGTCGTCCGGTTGCCGGCCTCGGCCTGCCGGTGCAGCAGGGTGCTGTGCACCGGGCCGGCCGTGCCGTGGAGGGTGTAGACGACGAAGAAGGCGGTGACCAGCCCGACCGGTCCGGTCATCAGCGCCATGACGACGACGAACGCCGCCTGGAGGACGCGCGAGGCGATGGCCGTCCAGGTCACCCCGACCCGGCGGGCGGCGAGGACTTGAGGATCGAGATCGCCGCCTATCTGCGCGCGGCGCGCGGGGTGCGCTGCGAGGCCGACCAGGTGATCGTGACCTCGGGGACGCAGCAGGCGCTCGATCT
>JACXUW010000386.1 GCA_014763705.1 Micrococcales bacterium
GACGGCGGCGTCGAGGTCGACGGCGGCCAGCCGCCGGCCGTGCAGCGCCACCGCCGAGCGGATGTCGAGGCTCGAGGTGGCTGCAGAGCTGCGGGCCAACCGCATCGACGCCCGGCGCAGGATGCGCGAGCGGGCCGCCGCGTCCCCCGAGGCCTCGGCGATGCGGGCCGACACGAGGTCGAGGTGCAGCTCGTCGCTGAGCACCGCCCGGTGCCGGCGGCCGGCCCGCGCGACCTCGTGCCGTGCGGTCCCGAGGTCGCCGCGGGCGACGGCCGCCTCGGCGCGCAGCACCGCGACGTGGTGCTCGAGGACCGGGGAGCCGGTGCCGCTCGCGTCGAGGGCCTCGACCGCCTCGAGGAGCTCGGGCCCGTCGTCCCCCGCCGCCAGGCGCGCCCGGGCCAGGAGGACGTCGGCGTGCAGCCGCCAGGCCTCGACCTGGTGCGCCGTGAAGAAGGCGGCCGCCTCGGCGGCGGGGGCCGCGGCCGCGGCGGGGTCGCCGCGGACGACGGCGCACCGGGCGAGCTCGAGCAGCACCTCGCCCCGCACCCGCCCGAGCTCGTGCGTCGTCGCGATCCCCAGCGCGTCGGTGAGCAGGAGCGTCGCCTCGTCGACCAGCCCGGCCTCGATGTGGGCGCGGGCCTGGTCGAGCCGCGTCGTCGCGACCGACTTGTCCGGGTAGAGCCGGTCGGCCTCGGCCATGAGCCGCAGCGCCTCGGGCACCTCGCCGCGCAGCAGCGCGAGGCATCCGAGGTCGTGCACGGCCATCGCGTGGACGTCGGTGTCGCCGCCGGCCGAGGCCACCCGCGAGGCGGCGTCGAGGTCGGCCGCCGACTCGCGGAACTGGCCGAGGTACTGCCGCGCCAGGCCACGGTTGAGGAGCGAGACGGCGAGCTCGCGGTGCCCGACGAGGTCGCCGTCGTCGCGCACGTCCTCGAGGGCGGCGACGGCGTCGGCCCAGCGGCCCGAGCGGGCGTGGAAACCGGCCCGCTGGATGGCGGCCAGGGCCCGGAGGGACGGCGCCGCAGGACCGTCGCCCGCCACCCGCTCCGCCGCGGCGAGCATCCGCAGTGCGGCGGCGAGGCCCTCCCGCTCGAAGATGGGCACCGCGAGGGTGACCATCGCCCGGGCCCGCATCCGGGCCGAGTCGGGGCCGTGCTCGCCGTCGAGCAGGTCGACCGCGCGGCGGAGCAGGCGCTCGGCGTCGACCGGTCGGCCGGACGCGTTGGCCCGCAGCCCGGCGGCGACCAGCTCGGAGGGCGTGCTCGTCGTGCTCGTGGCGATCCTCAGAGCTCGATGGACGGCGTGATGACCGGCTTGGTCCCCTCGTCGACCGGGTGGAGGACGAACTGCACGAGCCCCCGGTGCACTCCCTCGAGGACGAAGCGGCCCTCGTCCTCGACGTCGACCGACCGTGTGCGGTCGCGCTCGCGCAGCTCGACGCGGACCGGTCCGCCGGTGACCCAGCCGTCGATGCGGACCTCGTCGGTGCCGGTGGCGACGACGCTGACCATCGCGGTGAACGGTCCGCCGGTGAAGGTGAGCGTCTCGGCGCGGGTGTAGTCGACGCTGCGGACCAGCGCCTCGTCGGCACCGACCCGGGTCAGCTCGGCCACCTCGGCGTGCAGCGCCTGCACGGTGAGTGCGAACTTCACGTCGTCGGTGAGCCCGGCCGGCACGGGGTCGAGCCGGGCGTGCAGGTCGCGCAGGGCCTGCAGGACGGTGGCGTCGACGTCGTCGAGCCTCTCGGTGGCCAGGTCGTCGGTCACGATGCACCTCCCCACGCCGGGTCGGTGCCCAGCGCTTCTCGTAGCTTGGCCAGGCAGCGGCCCCGGGTGGGCCCGATGCTCCCCACCGGCATCCCGAGCGCCTGCGACACCGCGGCGTAGTCGGGCCGGTCGGAGAACGCGATGACCCGCAGCAGCGCCTGGCAGCGTGGGCTGAGGGTGGCGAAGTGCTTCCACAGGGCGCCGTCGCGCTCGGCGAGGACGCTGGTCGTCGCGGGGTCCGGGGTGTCCGAGACGACCTCGGCCGGTACCTCGCCCACCTCCCGGCCGTGCGCCTTGACGACGCGCCAGGACTCGCGGCGCACGGTGGTGACGAGCCAGCCGAGGACGGCTCGCGGGTCGCTGATCCGGTCGGCGTTCTCGACGAGGCGCAGCCACGCGGTCTGCACGACGTCGGACGCGCTCGCGGCGTCGAGCCCCTGGCCGCGCGCCGTGTGCCACAGCACCGGGGTGAGGAGGTCGACGAGGGCGTCCATCCGTTGCCGGTCGCCGTCGCGGTAGGCCTCGAAGGCGGCACCGGCACGCACCGCGAGTCCCTCGCGCCCGGCCACGTCGCCGCGTCCCGGCTCGGTCGTCGTCATGGCCCGACCTGCGTCAGGGCGGTGCGGACGGCCTCGAGGCCGCGGGTCACGCACGCGCCCATCTCGGTGTCGCAGAGCGAGGCCGCGTCGCGCACCGCGCAGGCGATCTGGCCGGCGACCACCGGTGCCGCGAAGGAGGTGCCGCTCCAGGAGGCGAACCCGGTCGTGAAGTCGTCCGGGTCGATGAGGGCGCGGTCGGTGGGGTCGTCGCGACGCGCTCGCACCCCGGCCTGGATGGACCCCCGCATCGTCGTCGGCACGGTGCTGACCACGGCCGCGCCCACCCGGTGCGTGGTGACCCAGGACCCGCTGTTCGAGAAGAGCGCGATCGTGGCGTCCCCCGGGTTGTAGGCGCCGACGCTCACGAGGGGAACCTGCGACGCCGTCTCGGGCAGGACGCTCTCGCGCTCGACGGCGAAGCCCGCCGGGTAGAACTTCGCGGTCGTGCCGTCGTTGCCCGCCGCCGCGACCACGGCGACCCCGGCCGCCGCGAGCCGGTCGAGGAGGGCCTTGAGGGGCACGTCCTGGACGACCGCGTCGAGCGGGGACTCGTGGTAGTACCCGAGCGAGAGGTTGACGACGTCGACGAGGGCCTCGTGCTTCTTCTCGGCGATGGCCCAGCGCTGGCGCGCGAGCAGCAGCGCGAGGGCGTCGTGGACGTCCTTCTCGGCGGCCGCTCCGGCGAACGGGACGACCGGCAGGACGAGGATCTCGGCCTCGGGGCAGACCTGGCGGATGATGCCGGCGACGAAGGTGCCGTGCCCGGCCTCGTTGGCCAGGAGGCCGTCGAGCTCGACGGTGAGGCCCTCGCCCGGTGCGACCATCGGCCGCCCCGGCAGCCCGAGGACCGTGGTGCCACGCCCCGGGTGGAACCAGTCGTGCGGGCCGACGGGGGTGTCGAGCACGGCGACGACCGGCGGCCGGCTCCCCGCGGGCGTGGGTCGGTAGGGGTCGGTCATGAGGCAGACGACGGGCGTGCG
>JACXUW010000387.1 GCA_014763705.1 Micrococcales bacterium
GCACCCACCCCACCACGTCCACCCAGGAGGAACACCCATGTCCCGACGACGTGCCATGGCCACCGCCGCGCTCGGATCGGCCGCCGCACTCGCGCTCACCGCCCTGCCCGCCCAGGCGGCGGCGCCCTCCTACGTCGCCCTCGGGGACAGCTACTCCTCCGGTACCGGCACCCGCGACTACATCGCGGACGGCACCTCCTGCCTGCGTTCCGTGTACGCCTACCCGTCGCTCATCGCGTCGGCCAAGGGGTACGCCCTCACCTTCCGCGCCTGCTCCGGCGCGACCGTCGCCGACGTGACGCGCACCCAGCTCTCCGCGCTGTCGGCGTCGACGTCGTACGTCTCGATCTCGATCGGCGGCAACGACGCCGGCTTCGCGGACGTGCTGACCGAGTGCGCGCAGCCGGGGTGGATGAGCGACTGCAACGGCGCGGTCGACGACGCCCGGGCGTTCATCAGCGGCACCCTGAAGACCCGTCTGTCGACGCTGTACTCGAGCATCCGGGCCAGGGCGCCGAAGGCCCGGGTGACGGTCGTCGGCTACCCGCGGATCTTCAACGGCGAGGACTGCAACGCGCTGACGTGGTTCTCCCCCGCCGAGGAGAGCCGCCTCAACGCCACCGCCGACCTCATCAACTCGGTCACCGCGCAGCGGGCCGCGGCGGCCGGCTTCTCGTTCGCCAACCCCACCTCTCGCTTCGTCGGGCACGCCGTGTGCGACAGCCCGGAGTGGATCAACGGCCTGTCCAACCCGATCGAGAACAGCTACCACCCGAAGAAGGAGGGGCACGCGAACGGGTACACCCCGGCGGTCAGCCCCTACCTGACCGGCGCGACGGTGACCGTGACCGCCGCGCTGCGCAGCACCGCGGCGGCGTCGGCCGACACCCTCGCGACCCGGGAGAGCCGGTGGGCCGCCGCGGACCGCGGCATCCGGCCCGAGCGCGTCCTGTTGCCCGACCTGCACAGCCCGCGAGCCCTCGCGGCGGCGCAGCGGGCCGGGGTCGACGTGGACGACCGGGCGAGCGTCGACGCCGCCGACCGCCTCTGGTCGGCCCGTCAGGCCGCCGAGCACCGGGCGCGGGTGGCCGGGCGCTGACCGGTGTCGCGGGGACGGGTGGCCGGCGCCCGGGCCGTCAGGCGCCGGCCGCGCGCACCAGCACGGTCGCGAGCGAGCGGTCGGTGACGAGGGTGTCCACCCAGCCCCCGAGGAGGAAGGCCCGGACCGCCGCGGCCTTCGCCGCTCCGGTGGCGAGCGCGACGGTCTCGGGGATGCGGCGCAGCTGCTCGTGACCGATCGTGACCATCCGGGTCTCGAGCTCGGGGTGCACGGCCCGGCCCTCGGCGTCGACGAAGACCCCGAGTGCCTCGCCCACCGCCCCGGTGGCCGCGACGTCGGCGCGCACGGCCGGGTCCACGGCGTCGTGGATGGTCGAGTGCCCGGGGACCCACGCCCCGATGCTCACGACGGCGACGGTGACCCGCGCGACCTCGTCCATGGCGCGCGCGACGGCCGCCTGGCGTCGCATCGCCGCGGCGCTCTCGGCGTCGTCGAGGATGAACGGCGCGTAGTACACGTGCGCCTCGCCGCCGGCCAGGCCGGCCGCGGCCCGCACCATGTCGACGGGGCTGTGCTCCCCGGGGATGACCATCGAGCCGCTCAGCTGGACGACCGGCACCGGCGGGAGCGCGGGCAGCGCGTCGAGGAGCGCGCTGACCGTGCGGGCCCACGGCAGCCCGAGGACGTCGTCCGGGCCGACGAGGTCGAGGAGCACGTCGGCGCCGGCCGACCCGACCTGGGCCCGGAGCCGAGGGGCGTCGTCGGCGCAGTCGACGACGAGGCAGCGACGCAGCCCGTAGGCCGCCCGCAGCCGGGCCGACAGCTCGCCGTCGACGCCGCCCGGCTCGACGATCTCGATGCGGACGATGCCCGCGGCCCGCGCGGCCTCGAGCAGCCGGGCCACCTTGAACCGGCTCACCCCCATGGCCGCGGCGATCTCGACCTTGCTCTCGCCGCCGAGGTAGTGGCGCCGGGCCGCCTCGGACGCCAGGGCCGCCTCGACGGCACGCAACGGCTCGGGCGCCCGCCCGACCTCGGGCGGCCCGACCGGCTCGGTCTCGGCCACGGGATGCGTCCTCTCCGCTCTCACGTGAGCGGATTATCGTTCACGTGAGCACACCGGACCAAGAATCCCTCCGAAAGGTTCGCCCGATGACCGACCGTCCGCTCGTCGCCGGCGTCGACACCTCCACCCAGTCGTGCAAGGTCGCCGTGTGCGACGCCGAGACCGGAGAGGTGGTCCGCCTCGGACGCGGCACCCACCCCGACGCCACCGAGGTCGACCCGGTGCACTGGTGGCAGGCCTGGGAGGAGGCGACCGCGGGCGGCCTGCTCGAGGGGGTGTCGGCGCTCGCCGTCGGAGGTCAGCAGCACGGGATGGTGCTGCTCGACGACGCCGACGAGGTCGTGCGGCCCGCCCTGCTGTGGAACGACACGCGCTCCGCCGGCACCGCGCGCGACCTCGTCGACGAGCTCGGCGGCGCCCACGCGTGGGCGGAGGCGGTCGGCGTCGTGCCGCTCGCCGCCATCACCGCGGCCAAGCTGCGCTGGGTGCGCGACCACGAGCCGGAGTCGATGACCCGGGCCGCGCGCGTCGTCCTCCCCCACGACTGGCTCACCGGTCGGATCCTCTCCGCCGCAGGCGGTTTCGAGGAGTGGACCACCGACGCCGGTGACGCCTCGGGCACGGGGTACTTCTCCGCGGCCACCCGCGAGTACCGTCCCGACCTGCTCCGGATGGCCGCCGGGCGCGACCTCGCCGTGCCGCGGGTCGCCGACCCGGCCGAGGTCGTCGGGCGCACCCGTGAGGGGATGGCCGTCGCGCCGGGGACCGGCGACAACATGGGCGCCGCCCTGGGGCTCGGCCTCCGCCGCGGCGACGTCGTGGTCTCCCTCGGCACGAGCGGCACCGCGTTCGCCCGCCACGACCGCCCGACCGCCGACGCGCGCGGGTTCGTCCAGTCCTTCGCCGACGCCGAGGACGCCTTCCTCCCGCTCGTCTGCACACTGAACGCGGCCCGGGTGCTCACCGCCGGCGCCGCGACCCTCGGGGTCGACCTGGCCGAGCTCGACCGGCTGGCCCTCGCGGCCGAGCCCGGGGCCGGCGGCCTGACCCTGCTGCCGTTCCTCGACGGCGAGCGCACCCCGAACCTGCCGACCGCCACCGGCAGCCTGCACGGGCTGACCCGCTCGAACGCGACGCCGGCCAGGTCGACCCCGAGGGTCGCGGCGCCGGCGGTGAGCACCCGGGCCGC
>JACXUW010000388.1 GCA_014763705.1 Micrococcales bacterium
CCGCTCGGCGTGGTCAGCGCACTGGCCGCCCTCGACGCCGTGCGCGAGGCCGGCTTCGCTCCGAGCCGGCCGGTCGGCGTCGTCAACTTCGCCGACGAGGAGGGCTCGAGGTTCGGCGTCGCGTGCGCCGGGCCGCGGGTCATCACCGGCGCCATGACGGCCGACCGCGCGCGAGGACTCAAGGACGTCGAGGGCGTGACGATGGCCGAGGCGATCCGCCGGGCCGGACGCGACCCCGGGCACCTCGGGCGCGACGACGAGACGCTCGCGCGCATCGGCACCTACGTCGAGCTGCACGTCGAGCAGGGCCGGGCCCTGGACCACCTCGGGCACGCCGTCGGGGTCGGCAGCGACATCTGGCCGCACGGCCGCTGGCGGATCGACGTCCCGGGCCAGGCCAACCACGCCGGCACCACCGCGCTCGACGAGCGTGAGGACGCCATGCTCGGGCTGGCCGCCGCCATCATCTCCGCACGACGCTCGGCCGAGGAGCACTCGTGCCTCGCCACGGTCGGCAAGGTCGAGGTCACCCCGGGTGCCGTCAACGCCATCGCCAGCTGCGCCACCGCGTGGCTCGACGCCCGGGGCCCGGACGCCGACGCCGTGCGCCGCGTCGTGGCCGACGTCCGTGACGTCGTCGCCGACTTCGACGCCCTCGTCACCGAGGAGTCCTGGACCCCCACCACCGCCTTCGACGCCGTCCTCACCCGGCGGCTCGCGACCCTCCTCGGCGGCGCGCCGGTCATCGCCACGGGCGCCGGCCACGACGCCGGCATCCTCGCCAACGCCGGCATCAGCACCTCGATGCTGTTCGTGCGCAACCCGACCGGTGTCAGCCACAGCCCCGACGAGTGGGCCTCGGCCGACGACTGCCTCGCCGGGGTGGACGCACTCGCCGACGTCGTCGTCGACCTCGCCGGACCGCACGCTGGATGACCACGTACTGGTGCGAGCACGCGGTGCTCCCCGGGGGTGCGCGGCGCCACGTCCGGATCGTCACGGAGCGCGGCCGCGTCGTCGAGGTCCTCGCCGAGGTGCCGGTCGAGCCGGGTGACACGCTGCTGCGCGGGCTCGTCGTGCCGGGGTTCGCGAACGCGCACAGCCACGTCTTCCACCGGGCCCTGCGCGGGCGCACGCACGGCGACGGCGGCAACTTCTGGACCTGGCGCGAGGGGATGTACGCCCTCGCCGGCCGCCTCGACCCGGACGGCTACCGCGCGCTCGCGACCGCGGTGTTCGCCGAGATGGTCCTCGCCGGGTACACGGCCGTCGGTGAGTTCCACTACCTCCACCACGGAGCGGGGGGCGTGCCGTACGACGACCCCAACGCGATGGGCACCGCGCTCGTCGACGCGGCCCGGGCCGCCGGCATCCGGCTCACCCTCCTCGACACCGTCTACCTCGCGGGCGGGCTGACCGGCTCCGGCCACCTGCCGCTCGACCCCGTCCAGCAACGGTTCTCCGACGGGTCGGCCGAGGCGTGGCACGCCCGGGTCGCGGCCCTGCGGCCGGACGAGCACTGGCGGGTCGGTGCGGCGGTGCACTCGGTCCGGGCCGTGCCCTGCGACGACCTCGCGCTCGTCGGCGACGCCGCGGCGCGCGCCCGGTGGCCGCTCCACGCGCACGTGTCCGAGCAGCCCGGGGAGAACCTCGCCTGCGAGTCCTTCTACGGCCGCACCCCGACCCGGCTGCTCGCCGACGAGGGGCTGCTCACGGCCTCGGCGTCGCTCGTCCACGCGACGCACCTCACCGACGACGACATCGCGCTCGTCGGCGGTGCCGAGGCCTCGGCCGTCTTCTGCCCGACGACCGAGCGCGACCTCGCCGACGGGATCGGCCCGGCCCGCGCGCTGGCCGACGCCGGCGCGCACCTCGCCGTCGGCTCGGACCAGCACGCCGTCGTCGACCCGTTCGAGGAGGTCCGCGGCGTCGAGATGCACGAGCGGCTCACGACCCTCGAACGGGGCCGCTTCGCCCCGGCCGACCTGCTCGCGATGGGCACCCTCGACGGCTACCGCTCGCTCGGCTGGAGCGACGGCGGCCTCCTCGCCGGCGGCTGGCTCGCCGACCTCGTCGCGATCCGCACCGACAGCCCGCGCACCGCCGGCTGCGCCACCGACCAGCTCCTCTACGCCGCCACCTCCGCCGACGTCACCGACGTCGTCGTCGGGGGTGAGCACGTCGTCGAGGACGGCCGGCACCGCCTCGGCGACGTGGGACGGATGCTCGCGGAGTCGATCGCGGTGGCCCGGCGATGACCACCGTTGCCGCCGTGGGTGGTTCGCACCTCGTCACCGGCATCGGGCAGCTCGTCACGTGCGCCGGGCCGGACGGCGACCTGCCGGTGTCGGAGCGCGCGGTGCCGGCCGAGCAGCGGCTGGGGGTGCGCGAGCGGGCGGCGGTCGTCGTCGAGGACGGCCTCGTGGCCTGGGTCGGTCCGGCCTCCGCCGCGCCCGCCACGGACGAGGTGACCGACGTCGGCGGCCGGGCCGTCGTCCCGGGCTTCGTCGACAGCCACAGCCACCTCGTGTACGCCGGGGACCGCTCGGCCGAGTTCACCGCCCGGATGGCCGGCGAGCCGTACGACGGCGGCGGCATCGGGGTGTCCGTCGCCGCGACCCGGGCCGCCTCCGACGACGAGCTGCGCCGTCTCCTGGCCGCTCGGGTGGCCGAGGCCCGCGCGCTCGGGACGACGACGCTCGAGGTCAAGGGCGGCTACGGGCTGACCGTCGAGGACGAGGCCCGGGCCCTGCGCCTCGCCCGCGAGGTGACGCCCGAGACCACCTTCCTCGGCGCGCACGTCGTCCCGCCCGAGGCGCGCGAGGACCGGGCCGGCTACCTCCGTCTCGTCACCGGTCCGATGCTCGCGGCCTGCGCGCCGCACGCCCGGTGGGTCGACGTCTTCTGCGAGCCGAACAGCCCGCACGCGTTCACCGGCGAGGAGGCGCGGGTCGTGCTCGAGGCCGGCCGGGACGCCGGGCTCGGGCTCCGGGTGCACGGCAACCAGCTGGGTCCGGGGCCGGGCGCGCGGCTCGCCGTCGAGCTCGCGGCCGCGAGCGTCGACCACTGCACCTTCCTCGACGACGCCGACGTCGCCGCGCTCGCGGGCGCCGCCGGCAGCACCGTCGCGACCCTCCTGCCCGGCGTCGAGTTCTCCACCCGGATGCCGTACCCCGACGCCCGCCGGCTGCTCGACGCCGGGGTGTCCGTCGCCCTGGCCTCCGACTGCAACCCGGGCACCTGCAACACCGCCTCGATGCCGTTCGTCGTCGCGCTGGCCGTCCGCGAGCTGCGGATGACCGCCGCCGAGGCG
>JACXUW010000020.1 GCA_014763705.1 Micrococcales bacterium
GTCCGTGGCCGGGGAGGGCGGAGAGGTAGCCGGGCCGGACCGTCCCTCGGCGACCTGCCCACTGCCGGGAACCGCCGCCGGGAGCACTCGCGGCGCCCAGCCGGGGAGGACGAGGGCCCCGACCGTGACCGCGGCCGCCACCGCGAGCGCCGGGACCAGGCGACGGACGTCCCGCCCGGCGAGGCGCGTCGGGCGGTACCGCACGAACCCGTCGGCGACGGCGGCGACCACGACGCACGTGACGATCACCGCCAGGAGAACGAGGCTCTCCGGGGCCCGACCGGGCACGAGGACGGCCGTCAGGGTGGTCAGCGACGACAGAGCGAGCGGCCGGACCCGCCGCAGTACGAGGCCACCGGCGACGGCGAGGCCGCTCACGAGGGCCGCGACCGCACCCACGTCGTCGGTACCGGTCGATGACGCGGCGCCGAAGCGACCCCACCCGACGACGAGACCGAAGGCCAGCAGGGCGTGAGCACCCACGGCCACCCAGACGACCGTGGTGTCCTGGGCCTCGGATGCACGACTCCTCGCGCTCCTCCAGAGCGCGAGGACGGGGCCGGAGAGGCACCAGAGCGTCGGAGGCGCCAGGACCACCGCGACCACGACCGCGCCTGCGCCGACCAGGAGAGCCGGTCGTCCGGGTCGTGGCCGCACGAGGAGGAGGAGGGCCACCAGCGCGGCGATGACACCGACAACCGTGGCAGGGGAACCGAATCCGTCCCTCATGACCAAGAGGAACGGCGGGCAGACTGCGACCAGGAGCACAGCGGCCCCGCCGGCCCACCACCGCAGGCCGATGCACCGACACAGGGCCCACGCGAGACCGGCGAGGACGAGGAGGAGGGCGCCGGTGACGGTCTTCTCGGGTTGGGGGACCGGTTGACCCCGGTCGAACACGACGACGGCGGCGAGGAGGACCGCTGCGAGGACGAGCGCCTCGCGGGCCGTCCGGGCGCGCTGGTCGTCGGGCATCCCCGCCTCCCTCCGGCGCGAATGCGCAGTGGGGACGCGGACGGACTGCCGAGCGCCCCTGCCGCGCAGACCACGACGACGGTAACCCGCGGAGGCGCCGCCAGGGAAGGGGTCACGTCGACGAATCCGCAGGTCAGGGGTGGACGAGCACCAGGGACCGGCCACCGCCCCGCCTGGTCCGGCCGACACGGAGGGTCCCTCGGTCAGTCCTCGTCGAGCCCGTTCTCGAGGCCGAGGGTGCCGTTGGGGTCGAACACGTCGTACAGGCGCGGGGCCCAGAGCAGCTGCGCGCGGGTCAGCTCCGGCGGTCCGATCCGGCGCAGCCGGCCGGGGGGTCGCTCCACCCCGGCGAGGCCGGTGGCGGGACGGCCGCGACGACGCCAGCGGACCGCGGTCCCCCGGAGCGGGGCCTTCGGGCGGGGAACGTGCACCCGCCCGCGCGAGGGGCCGCGGTCGCCGTACCAGGCGTCGAGGGCGTCGGCGGTCCGGCCCATCAGGTCCCAGACGGCCATCGGGTCGTCCGGCACCTCGTCCGGCGCGAGTCCGACGTGCTCGGCGACCAGCTCGCGACGCAGCCTGCGCGCGAACGCGTCCCGGGGCGCCGGTCCGTCGTCCTCCCGGTCGTCCTGGACCGCGACCGCGACCTCCGAGTCGTTGGTCCACGAGCGCCGGTTGAAGTTGTCCGACCCGATGCTCGCCCACCGGTCGTCGACGATGCAGACCTTCGAGTGGACGTAGACGGGGTACCCGGCGGGGCTGGTCAGTCCGTAGAGCGCGACCCGGTCGCCGCCGGCCTCGAGGAGGAGGTCCATGGCGAGCTTGCGGCCGTACAGCTGGGGCGGCAGGGAGACCGCGCCGTCGGTGTCCGGGACGATGGGGATGACCGCGATGAGGTGCAGGTCGGGAGCGCGCCGCAGCGCCTCGGCGAAGTGCCGGCCGACCTCCTCGGACCACAGGTACTGGTCCTCGAGGTAGATGAGCCGGCGCGCTCCTCGGGCCGCCTTGTCGTTGCCGAGGGCCACCGACCGCTCGCCCTCGGGGGCGAAGTCGAAGCCCTTGGCGAGCAGTTTGGGGTAGGTGCGCAGGACCTGCACCGCCTCGTGCCCGCCCTCGACGACCGGCGGGGGCGGCGCCTGCTCGGGCAGCGGGCGCGGATCGAGGTCCTCCCCCTGGAGGCGGCTCGAGGCGAAGCGCCCCGGGTTGGAGGTGAGCGGGGTCGAGTCGTCCCACCGCTCCCGGAACGTCGTCTCGACGTCGTGGACGGCCGGGCCGGTCACCGCGCAGTGGACGTCGTGCCACGCAGGCCGCGCGCCGAACACCTGAGGCATGGCGATCGGTTGCGGGTCACCCTCGTGCTCGGCGGTGTCGCGGCGGCTGTGGCACAGGTCGATCCCGCCGACGTAGGCGATGTCGCGGGACGGGTCGTCGGCGTGCCGGATGACGACCAGCTTCTGGTGGTGCGACCCACCCGGCGCGACCCGCATGTCGCGCAGGCACTGGCCGCCGGCCTCGTTGACCTCGATCCCGAGGAGGCGCGAGGCCTCGGAGTGGAAGCCGAACCGTCGCCAGTGCGAGCGCCACAGCAGGCCGCGCACCGTGACGCCGCGTCGGGCGGCCGCGGTCAGGGTGGCGCTGAGGGTCTCGGCGGGGTCGTCGGTCAGCTGCTCGTCGGGGTCGCCGCGCCAGTCGGCGAAGAGGACGAGGTCCCCGGGGCCGGTGGCGCTGATCCGTTCGTGCAGCTCGGCGAAGTACGGGGCCCCGTGGACGATCGGCCGCACGGTGTTGCCGGTGCTCCAGGCCACCCCGTCGGGGTGTCGGGCATCGACGCGGGTGTGTGGGTTGCAGCGCTCCTGGGGCAGGAGGAAGTGGTCGGAGAGCATCGAGGGACATCCTGCCGAAACCGGTGAGTCCGCGGGGGGGCCGAACGGACGTCCGTTTCCCGGACGCGGCACGGGGCATCGGACGGCGTGCCTACGATGCGGCCCATGGGAGGAATGCGGGTGGTCCTCGCCGAGGACAGCGCCCTCCTGCGGCAGGGGCTCGTCGCGCTGCTCACCGAGCACGAGGCCGTGTCGGACGTGGTCGAGGCAGCCGACCTCGACGAGCTCGTGGCCGCCGTCGAGCGCGAGCGCCCCGACGTCGTGCTCGCGGACATCCGGATGCCCCCGACGCACACCGACGAGGGCATCCGGGCGGCCGAGCACTTCCGTTCCAGCGCACCGGGTCTCGGCGTCGTCGTGCTCTCCCAGCACGCGGACGCCGAGCGCGCCCTCGCCCTCGTCGCCGGGGGCAGCCGTGGCCGCGGCTACCTCCTCAAGGAACGGGTCTCCGACGTCGAGCAGCTCGTGGCGGCGCTCCACGCCGTCCGTCGCGGCGAGAGCGTCATCGACCCGCTCGTCGTCGACGCGCTGATGCAGCACCGGATGCGCTTCGAGGAGGGGCCGGTCGCCCGCCTCACCGCCCGCGAGCGCGAGGTCCTCGGCCTCATCGCCACCGGCGCCTCCAACTCGGCGATCGCCGCGCGGCTGCACGTCACCTCGCGGGCGGTCGAGAAGCACATCAACTCGATCTTCAGCAAGCTCGACCTCCCGGAGGGCGAGGCCTCGCACCGCCGGGTCAAGGCCGTGCTCCTCTACCTCGCCGACAGCGGCGCGCCCGGCCGGACCGCGCACCGCGGCCGGGGCTGACCGGTGCCCCTCCCCCGGCTGCCCGGCTGGGTCCGCGGACCCGAGCCCGAGGGCTCGATGGCGTCCCGGGTGCGGGCCTACCTCGTCCTCAACCTCGTCGCCATCTGGCTGGCCGTCGTCCTGCTCGTCGGCCTCGACCGCTGGATCGGCCCGTCCACCTCGCTGCGCTGGAACCTCCTGGCCCTCGTCGTCGCCGGCCTCGCCTACTTCGGCGCACTGGGCCTCGGGCGGCGGGGACGCACCCGCCCGG
This sequence comes from Micrococcales bacterium, assembly GCA_014763705.1. GTDB lineage: Bacteria > Actinomycetota > Actinomycetes > Actinomycetales > Dermatophilaceae > Phycicoccus. Next base: position 3,913 of record JACXUW010000020.1, read on the forward strand.
CGGCGGCCGTCGCCATCGGCTCGACCTGGCTGGTCGCGTTCTCGCTCGTGTGGGCCACCCCGTTCACCACCCCGGTCAGCCTGCTCGTCCTCCACGTCCCGTCGCTCATCCTCATCGACACCTTCCGGTCGCGTGCGCGGGCCATCGTGCTCGGCACGACCGTCGCCCTCACCGGCATCGTCGCCGCGCTCGGCGAGTGGCGGCGCACCGCCTGGGTGATGGACCACCCCGACCTGCCGGCGACGCCGCTGCTCGTCGGCGGCTTCACCCTCCTCGTCGCCGCGGTGCTCGTCCTCGGCATCCGCGACTCCGTGGCACGGGTCACGCGCGGCCGGCGCGAGCTCTCGGAGTCGCGGGCACGGCTCGCCGGCGCCTCCTTCGAGGCGCGCCGCTCGATCGAGCGCGACCTGCACGACGGTGCGCAACAGCGGCTCGCGACCCTCGCCGTCGACATCGGCCGGCTCAACCGGGCGCTCGAGACCGACCCCGCGCGAGCCCGGGACATCGCGCACGGCCTCTCCGACCAGCTCTCGCTGGCCATCCGCGACCTGCGCGACCTCGCGCACGGCATCTACCCGCCGATCCTCGCCGAGCGGGGGCTCGCCGGGGCCCTGCCCGCGGCCGCGCGGCGCACCGCGCTGCCCTGCGTCGTCGAGGTCGACGAGCTGACCGGGCGGCACACCCCGGAGGTCGAGGCCGCCGTCTACTTCTGCTGCCTCGAGGCGATGCACAACGCCGACCGCCACTCGGGGGGCACCCTCATCCGGGTCGTCGCCTCGGACCGCGACGGCCTGCGCTTCTCGGTGGCCGACGACGGCACCGGCTTCGACGTCGGCGCGCAGCGGGGCGCCCACGGGCTCACCGGGATGCGTGACCGGCTGCAGTCGGCGGGGGGACGTCTGGACGTCCGGTCCACCCCCGGGGCCGGCACCACCGTCGAGGGTGTCTTCGCCGACGCCGACGACACCGACTGACCGGCTGCCCCTGTCCGGGACGCGGCCCCGCAGCCCCTCGGGACGATGGTGGTGCCAGCACCACCGTGAGGTCGGGGGCGGGCGCTACCGACCGGGGCGTCCCGACGAGGAATGCTTGCCGCAGTGACCGTCGCAGGGGACGGTCCACACCACGGGCGAGCGCATGCGCCCCGTGACCCGCGGTGGGCCCCCGATGCCGAGAGTGTCGTGGGGCCCACCTGCGCGTCGGTCCCCCGCCGGGCGTCGGGCCGTCGCCCTCAGATCGCCAGCAGCGCGATGACCACCGCGAAGACCAGGGGCACGCCGAAGACGAGGTCGAGCACGTGGAAGGGCACCCAGTGCAGGTGGGTCACCTTCCAGCCGTAGTCGGCCTCGGGCCACTCCGGGGGCACCCACCGCCGGGCGCGGTAGAGCCGTTGGCCGACGAGGAGCACCGCGTAGAGGACGACCGCGACCCACCAGCCGTCGAGCAGGCCGCTGGTCTCCCTCATCCGCGCACCGTGCTCACGCCTGGCCGATCGACCCCAGCAGCTCGGTGAACCACGCGACCTGCGGGTCGAACGCCTTGCCACCGCGGATCCGCGGGAACTCGACCGGGCGCAGCTCGTCGCCCCGCTCCTCGTCGTGCCCGATGACGCCGGGCTCGCCACGGAGCGCGGCGTCGACGGCGAGGTCGGTGCACTCCTTGATGAGCGCGAGGTCGCGGTCGTTGGCCGGCGCCGAGCGGGAGAAGTACCCGGACTTCTGGACCATCGTCTTCTCGGCCCCGAGCACCTCGGCGAACTGCTTGGCGAACCACGCCCCGGGGTTGACCTTGTCGAGCTGGACGTGGCCGAACGGGTCCTTGGGGACATCCTGGCCGGAGGCCTCGAGCTCGGCGACGACCTCCTCGACGCCGGCGCCCTCGGACAGGAAGATGTTGACGCAGCCGACCTCGTCCATCGTGGCCCGCAGGCGCTCGCCCTCGGCCTTGATGTCGATGTGCCGCTCGGGGACGAAGACGGCGTGGACGTCCCAGGCGCGCGGGTCGTTGCCGATGGCCGGGACGAACTCCTGCTCGCCGACCCAGCGGTGGTACTCGGCGGCCGTGGCGGCGGTCAGCCAGCCGCAGTGCCGCCCCATCACCTCGTGGACGATGAGCATCCGCGGGTTGGAGGAGTGCTCGGCGATGATGTTCTGCGCGAAGCGGCTGCCCTGCTCGGCCGCCGTCCACGCACCGAGGCTCTGGCGGATCGGGACGATGTCGTTGTCGATCGTCTTCGGCAGGCCGACGACGGTCAGCTCGTAGCCGTTCTCGTGGAGGTAGGCGGCGAGGTCGGCGGCCGTCGTGTTCGTGTCGTCGCCCCCGATGGTGTGCAGGACGTCCACGCCGTCCGCCGTCAGCTGCTCGGCGGCGACGTGCAGCGGGTCCTGGCCCTCGCGGACGAGGCCGCGCCGGACGCAGTCGGCGACGTTGGTCAGCTTCACCCGGCTGTTGCCGATCGGGCTGCCGCCGAACCGGTGCAGCAGGTGCGCCTTCTCGCGCACCTCGGGCGTCACCTCGACGTACTCGCCCTTGAGGAGGCCGGTGTAGCCGCCGGTGTAGGCGATGATCCGCACGTCGGGCGCGACCTCGGTGTACCGCTCGATGAGGCCGCCGACGGCGGAGGAGAGGCACGGGGCCAGGCCTCCGGCGGTGAGCATGGCGACGGTCCGGACGGTCATGGTGCGGGCTCCTTCGGGCGGCGGGTGCGTCGGGCCCATTCTGGCAAGGTCGGGGCTCTCAGCGTGAGCCCGGCCACGATGGGGACGCGGGCTACACCGCGTCGATCTTCGCGACGAGCCTGGTGAGCATCGTGACGTTGCGGCTCGTGCTGCTCAGCGGGCCGAGGACCTTCTCCCAGTCGCGTCGCGTCAGCCGGGAGTCGGTCGACTTCCCGCGCATGTGCCAGTGCACGTCGGCGCCGTGGACCTCCAGCGTCTCGAAGTCGTTCGAGAGCGCCTCGAGGGCCTTCGCGTCGCCCGGAGCGGGCGCCTCCTTGAGGAAGGTGACGAAGTGGGTGTCGCCGGCGGCGAGGGTGAACGGTTCGGCGTCGAGGACCTGCCGCAGCTGGGCGGCCGTCCGCACGAAGGTCGTGCACTCGAAGCCGAACTCGGCCTCCAGCGCCTTCTCCATCGCGGCCTCGACCGCGCCCCGAGCCCCCGTCGTGTCGAAGACGACGTTGCCGCTGTTGACGTACGTCCACACGTCGGCGTACCCCAGCCCCTCGCAGACCGCGGCGAGCCGGTCCATCGGCACCCGTCGCTTGCCGAGGTTCACCGCACGGAGGAAACCGACCCGGACGCTCATGCGCCCTCACTCTAGGGCGCGCCTCCGCGCCGTGCGGGTCAGAGCGTGTCGGCGACGAGCTCGGCGGTCTGGAGCATGTTGAGCGCCGCACCCTTGCGCAGGTTGTCGCCGCTGATGAAGAGGTCGAGGGTCGTCGGCGCGTCCGGAGCCTGCCGGATGCGGCCGACGAACCGGGGGTCGGCCCCGACGACGTCGTTCGGGGTCGGGAACTCGGGCTCGTCCGGGTCGTCGAGGACGACGACGGCCGGCGCCTCGACGAGCGCCTGGCGGGCGTCCTCGACGGTGATCCGTCGGCCGAAGGACGCGTGGAGGGTCACCGAGTGCGACGACACGACCGGCACCCGCACACAGGTCGCCGACACGGGCAGGTGCGGGAGGTCGAGGATCTTGCGCGTCTCGTCGCGGACCTTGAGCTCCTCCGAGGTCCAGCCGTCGCCGACGTGGTGCCCGACGAAGGGAACCACGTTGAGCGCCAACGGTGCCGGGAACGGCGAGTCCGTTCCGAGCTCGTGCTCGACGAGCCGGCGCACGTCCCCGGGCCGGGTGCCGAGCTCGCGGTCGCCGTGCACGACGTCGAGCTCGTCGCGCAGCCGGGTCATCCCGGCGCGGCCGAGGCCGGACGCGGCCTGGAAGGTGGTGACGACGAGCCCGGTCAGCTCCCAGCCTCCGTGCAGCACGGCGAGGACGTCGATCATCGTCATCACCGTGGCGCCGGGGTTGGCGATGATGCCGCGTGGGCGGTCCGCGACCCGGCGCGGGTTGACCTCCGGGACGACGAGCGGGACGTCGGCCTCGGTGCGGAAGACGGTGCTGTTGTCGATGGCGACGACCCCGCGTGCGGCGGCGAGCTCGACCCACTCGCCGGCGATGCTCGGCGGGATGTCGAAGATCGCGACGTCGAGGTCGTCGAAGAACTCGGGGGTGACCGCCTCGACGGTCAGCTCCTCGTCGCCGACCCTGAGGGTGCTGCCGACGTCCTCGGAGCCGGCCGCGATGCGCAGCTCGCCCCACAGGTGGCGGCGCATCGGGAGGACCTGGAGCACGACACGGCCGACGGCCCCCGTGCCGCCGACGACCCCGAGCGTGGGGCGCCGGTCGCTGCGGTGCTCGGTGGAGGACGCCACGTCAGCGGCCGGTGCCCCCGTAGACGACGGCCTCACCCTCGGAGGAGTCGAGGCCGAAGGCGGTGTGCACCGCGCGGACGGCGTCGTCGAGCAGCTCGTCGCGGGTGACCACCGAAATCCGGATCTCCGAGGTGGAGATCATCTCGATGTTGACGCCGGCCACCGCGAGCGCGCTGAAGAAGGTGGCGCTGACGCCCGGGTTGGAGCGCATCCCCGCCCCGACGAGGCTCAGCTTGCCGATCTGGTCGTCGTACTGCAGCTGGGTGAAGCCCACCTCGGCCTGCACCTTCTGCAGCGCCGCGACCGCGGTGGCGCCGTCGGTCTTCGGCAGCGTGAACGAGATGTCGGTGAGGCCGGTCTCCACCGCAGAGACGTTCTGCACGATCATGTCGATGTTGATCTCGGCGGCGGCCACGGCCTCGAAGATGCGGGCGGCCATGCCGGTGCGGTCGGGGACGCCGACGACGGTGACCTTGGCCTCGCTGCGGTCGTGGGCGACGCCGGCGATGATCGGGGCTTCCACGGTGACTCCTTCGGGGGCGGGCTGGTCGGTGACGACGGTGCCGGTCTTCTGCGAGAACGAGGACCGGACGTGGATCGGGATGTCGAAGCGCCGGGCGTACTCGACGCTGCGCAGGTGGAGCACCTTCGAGCCGGAGGCGGCGAGCTCGAGCATCTCCTCGTTGGTGATGCGGTCGAGCTTGCGGGCGCTCGGCACGATGCGCGGGTCGGCGGTGAACACGCCGTCGACGTCGGTGTAGATCTCGCACACGTCCGCCCCGAGGGCCGCGGCCAGCGCGACGGCCGTCGTGTCGGTGCCACCGCGGCCGAGCGTGGTGATCTCCTTGGTGTCCTGGCTGACGCCCTGGAAGCCGGCGACGATGACCACGTGGCCCTTGCCGAGCGCCTCGGTGATCCGGCCGGGGGTGACGTCGATGATCTTCGCCTTGCCGTGCGTGCCGTCGGTGATGACGCCGGCCTGGCTGCCGGTGAAGCTGCGGGCGCTGTGGCCGAGGTCGGTGATGGCCATCGCGACGAGGGCCATCGAGATCCGCTCGCCGGCGGTCATGAGCATGTCGAGCTCGCGCGGCGGCGGCAGCGGGCTGACCTCCTGGGCCAGGTCGAGCAGCTCGTCGGTTGTGTCCCCCATCGCCGAGACGGCGACGACGACGTCGTTGCCGGCCTTCTTCGTCTCCGAGATGCGCCGCGCGACGCGCTTGATGCTCTCGGCGTCGGCGAGCGAGGAGCCGCCGTACTTCTGGACGACGATGGGCACGGTGCTACTCCCGGGTCGTGGCGCTGCGTGGTCGCCCCACTCTAACGACGCGTCCACGGACCGGACCCGCTGCCCACATCCCGGGAACCCCACCCGGCGGCGGCGGACCGGTCGAGGACCGGGTCGGGCTCGTGGTGGGCGACCCGAACCTCCCGCTCGGCGCGCAGTCCGCGTAGCGTCGGCCCATGGCCATCGTCATCGTCGGAGCAGGCCTCGCCGGCGCCACCGCGGCGACCGAGCTGAGGGAGCAGGGCTACGAGGGAGAGGTCGTCCTCGTCGGCGCGGAGGAGCACCCGCCGTACGAGCGACCACCGCTGTCCAAGGCCTACCTCCTCGGCGACGACCCCTTCGAGAAGGCCCTCGTCCACCCCGCCGAGTGGTACGCCGAGCACGACGTCGACCTGCGCCTCGGGGTCACGGCCACGGGCCTCGACACCGACGCCCACGTCCTCACGACGAGCGACGGCGACCTCACCTACGAGCGGCTGCTGCTCGCCACCGGCGCCGAGCCGCGGGTCCTCGACGTCGCCGAGGACGCCGGCGTGCCGGTCGCCTACCTGCGCACCAAGGACGACTCGGACCGGCTGCGCGCGGCGTTCGGGAAGGGCAGGCGGGTCGTCGTCGTCGGCGGCGGCTGGATCGGGCTCGAGGTCGCCGCCGCGGCCCGCTCGCACGGCTCCGATGTCACCCTCTTCGAGATGGAGGACCTGCCGCTGCTGAGGGTCCTCGGCCCCACGGTCGCCGAGGTGTTCGCCGAGCTGCACCGCGAGCACGGCGTCGACCTGCGGCTCGGCACCGAGGTCTCGGTGGAGGACCTCGAGGGCGCGGACCTCGTCGTCGCCGGCATCGGGGTGCGCCCGCGGGTCGAGCTCGCGCACGCCGGGGGCCTGGATGTCGACAACGGCGTGCTCGTCGACTCGCGGCTGCGCTCGTCCGTGCCGTCGGTCCTCGCCGTCGGCGACATCGCCAACCACGCCCACCCGCGCCTCGGCCGCCGCATCCGGGTCGAGCACTGGGACACCGCGATCAAGCAGGCCAAGGTCGCCGCGCACAACCTCGCCGGCGGCGACGAGGAGTACGAGGAGATGCCGTACTTCTTCACCGACCAGTACGACCTCGGGATGGAGTACGTCGGCACCGCGAGCGCCGAGGACGAGGTGGTGGTCCACGGCAGCCTCGAGGACCGCGAGTTCCGCGCGTTCTGGCTGCGGGACGGGGACGTCGTGGCGGCGATGCACGTCAACGACTGGGACGCCGGCGACGTCATCCGGGAGGCCGTCGAGTCCGGCGAGCTGCCCGAGGACGACGAGGACGACTGACCGGCCCGCCTCAGCTTTCCCGCCTGGTGCCCCGAACCCCGGGGTCGCCACGGAACCTTTCGGGTGCGACGCCCGGGCTTCCCTTGCGAAGGCCAGCGGCCGTCCGCATCGCTGCCGGTGAACCTGCGCTCGGTCGCTCCAGGCGGTCCATCAAGTGCCCCCTTCCGCCCACAAAGACCTACGTTGGCCGCGATGAGTGATACGAAAGCATCCCCAGCGGACGCGGTCAGTTGCCCATTGTGAGGATGGCTCTCCTGTCGTGATGACACGATCCCGCCTCTGGCGGGGTAGCGATGTCGAATGAATGGATGATGATGCCTAGAGAAAACTCCGCTGGCGAAGAAGACGCCTTTGCGAGCAACGTACTGCAGTCGTATTGGGACATATTCTGGACACCGGAGATCGAACGACGCGGGGGTCTTGACGTCGTAGGTCCAATATGGTGCGCGCTCGCAGTAATGACGCCAGGCGAGCCGGTAAAGATCTTGCTGAACGACGAAGTGAACATCAGAGCTCGCCGCCGCCCTGATGCACCTGTCCAGCCTGGTGACGCTGTAACTGCCGAGAACGTCCGCTTTCTGGAGGCCCTAGAACCTGCTGACATCGACCCGAACGCTGGCTGGGCGTTGTACGCAGTCCTTCCGAGCGGGCACCAATACGCGTCGTTCGACTTCCGTCGAAATCGGGAACGCAGCCTCGGACTGCTCAAACTGGCCAGCGAATACCTCTCATGCGCATCTTCGGCTTTCGAAGGTGGGCTGGTGCAGCCCGCGTTGGAGAACGCAATGGCCGCCGCTGAACTCGCGATCACCGCTCAGAGCTACTCGATGGAAACGGACTCAACCGGAACGGGCGGGCGACGACGCAGTCACGGTAACCGGCTGCACTGGACCCGAGTGAACGTCGAACACGGGAACACGACCCCCGACGCCCATGTCGCGCTTGTTGAGTTGAACAGGGCTCGGAACTGGGCGCGGTACGGGGAAACGGGCCAGACCGTGTCGAAGACTCGCGCAGGAGAACTCCTTGAGGCCGCTTCGGATTTAGTTGAGGATGCCAGACACCGGGTTGGTCCCCGCCTTCGGTCCCCTGATTCGGACGGCTAGGGTCGACATCGCGTCCTTAATGAACGCCGTTATCGCACACCCGGCCGAAGTAGCCCACTTCGCCACCTGCCGACGCGGTCATGCGGCCCGCCGACGAGACACGATCTCGCGCAGTTGAGGCAAGTGGTTAACCGCCCATCGCCCTCGCACTCTGCGCCCGTGTTTGCAACCTCCGCAGAGCCCGAACTTCGTGCAACGGCGCAACGGGTGGAGCTCGGCTCCTCGCTGAAAGCGGCCTGAGGCAGGACGTCGATGCGCATGGCGCACGACGAGAGACACCTGCCGCCCAGAGCGCCCATCTTTGTCGCCGTTCCCTCTGGCAGACTCACGCCGTGCGTGCCGCGTGGCTCGCAGGAGGGGTTTGTAACGGATGGCTCGTCACCGTCATGAGTAAGCAGGTGCGGCGGCAGCACACGGTGTCGCGCTTCTACTTGCGCGGATTCGCAACAACGAAAGGGCGCATAGTCCGGATCAGTCTGCCTGGCCCTGCCGCGATCGCGATGTCCATCGGCGACGCTACGGTCGTAAAGGACTTCTATTCAGTGGACCTGGCCGACGGCTCTACGTCGGACATGTTCGAGAGGTACTTCGCCAACATCGAGGGGTCAGCCAGTACCGCGCTTGAGCACATAGTTAGCGGAGGGCGGCCGCTCTCTTGGCAAGCGAAACGGGACTTCGCAGCATGGGTAGCGCTTCAGCATCTGCGGGGAGAAGAACAGCGAGCGAGTCAGACTCACATGAACGGAGAGTTCATCCGCCTGATTGTCGGTACCGCTGGCAAGGAGGCCCTCAGGCATCACATCGAGAGGGCCACTGGACAGTCGCTCCCGGATGAGGATCTGGAGAGGGAATGGTTGGACTTGACCAAGCCGGGCGGCCCAGACCTGGAGCCAGACCCAAACGCTCACCTGCGAACTCTTATGGAACTTTGGCCGGGTTTCTCGGCGTACCTCGCCGAGTCGCATTGGACCGTCATTCGACTTAAACGGCCCGCCCTAGTGACGTCCGATCATCCGGTGACTATGGCTGTCGGCGCCGACTATCCCAAGTTCTATGGAGTGGGTATCGCGACCGCCGACCTGTTTAGCCTTCCCATCACGCGGAGTATCGGCCTCAACATTCAACCCCGCCGCCGGCTGCTGGAGTACACGGAGAATGTGGACCAAGTGCCCGACTTCGACGTTAAGGGAACTGACGAGTTCGCGGACTCAATGAATCAGCAGACAGTCGGACAGGCACGCCGGTACGTTTACCGCCACCCCGATGACGACATCTCGACGCGGGTACGGCTACCTGAACCCACAGAGCGATCGCGCATGGATACGCGTGGCATCGATGGACTCATCGCGGAGGATGGCCTCTTTGCCGGTGCGACCGGCCCCTTGCCGAAACCTCTTCGCGCATCTGACGAGGACGAGGGTGTCAGCCTGGACGACCTACCGTGGCCCATACCAAGGCGACGCTCAGTGGGCTAGACCGGGCTGTGGCACCCCGCTAGGACGTAGTCGACCTACTCCGTCGAGGACCGTGCTGTCTCGGTGCTCATATCTGGGGCTCGCAGGTCCTGGTCCAGCGGAGTTCGAGAGACTAGTAGCGCAACTTGCGAGATCGCTAGGTCTGCCCGCGTCTCCTCGCCTTCCCTCGTGCGCCCTTTGGCCGCGCATAGCCTGCGCTCGCCACGTCGACCTACCGTCGCTAGAGAGGCCGGCGAGTGGATCAAGATCAAGAGCTGGTAACTGAACCTGTGTAGATTGCGCGGATCCTTGCGGCGAGCAACTGCTGTGCTTCGTCTACGAGTTTGACCGCAGTGAAGAGCTGATGCTCAGCCTCGGCCATAGAGCGCTGCGCCGTCCCGAGGCGGGCGACGGCTGAGGTGAACTCGTCGACCTTCTCCCGAGCGCCGACATCCATCACGAGTCCCGCTAGGGACTGAACGCGTCGGTTGGCCTCGAACAGGTCAATGTTGATCCCCTCTGGCAGTTGAGTGACTGGCATGGTTGCTGAACCCGTCTCCCGAGCTTTGATGTAGTCGAAGTGGTGCGCCTTACCCGCTGCGCGTCCGAGGTCGGCGAGTGCGGCCTTTAGGTCCAATAGTGTCTGCAGTTCGAACGCGCGACGCTCAGCGATGTGAGCGACGCTCAGCGCGTCCTCACGTTCCTCTCTTGCAATCCGACGAGCCCGATTCCCCTGGGCGGCTTCCGTGACGAGGGTTCCGAGATACCCGAGCACAAGGGTTATGACGGGAAGGACCGCGTTCCACCATTCCAAATGTCCTCCTCAGTCGAGTCGGTCCAGTTCGCCGAGAGCGCCCCTCCGACTGAGAGTCAGGATAATCGAGACGGTGCGTTGCTCTCAGCACCGCGGGTAACCATTGCGACCGAAGCCTCTGGGCCGCGGACCTCTACGGGGCGCGGCTCTTCGCCGCGACTGACCCACGAGTTGATTAGAGCCAGCGCGCTGGCCGACTACGGCACCGTGGCAACGTCGAGCCGGCGATGCAGCAAGCTGGCGAACCCTAAGTACTCCAGCGCCTGCTGAGGGTCCCGTGGCTGGAAGAGCTCGTGCGCCCTCGGATTTCGAACCCCAAGCATCGAGCCGCGGAATAGGGCGGCGAATCCTTCTTGCTCGTCCCTGCCGCTCAGACCCGGCGCCTGGGCCACGGCGATCCTAGGCTCCGATCCCCCAAAGGCGTCCCCCATAAGCTTGACCCCCGATTGTGAAGCGCTGGTCATGTTACGCACGCGCACCTCGATCGACTTGAATGCCTCGCTAACAGCGGCCTCGTAGTGACCGTCGGCGAATAAGTCGCTGGAAGAGCGAATGACCTCCGCGTGAAGGTTTTCGATGGACAGGCGACGCACGGGTGGAACGTGTGGCGGCGGCGTGGTCCCCCACGTCACATGGATATGCTCCATGCCCCGGAATGAAGAGCCCGTCGGGTTGTTCACATCAACGCTTGCGGCAACCTTCCTTGCGATGCCCCCGCGTGGATCGGGGAACTCCACGACATCTCCTTCGTAGATCGGGGTGTCCACTGCGAAGAAGGCTGTCTTGGCTTGGATGTGCGCCTCGGTCTCGAATCGCTCCTCGTCCGCGGAGCCGGGGTTGTGGACGACCGTGACCTTGGTAATCCCGAAGGCTTGGAAGTGCGATGGAAGCGGTGTCATGCCTGAAAGCGTAGATCGCGCCGCCGACACCTTCGGCCCATCAAGGCGGGTACGCGACAGGATTCTTCAACCTGCGTCTATCCGCCGCCTGACGGGGCTATTCAGAGGCCCGTGTCCGGGATTAGCGTTCTCGAGGTCCGGATGCCCGGTCGCTATCGCGGCTGGCGGGTGCGGGCCACACAGGTCGCCGCGCGAGGTGTCCCATGTCTGCGCCCACTGCTCTTCTTACGTTCGAGCCATCCACGATGTCGACCGCACAGCTGGCTGCGGTCTCGTTCCTGGCCCGGTACTCCGGGCGAACGCACCGGTTGTACGCGTTTCAGCTGCGGGAGTGGTTCTCGTGGTGTGAGGGGCACGGACTGGACCCGCTGGTGGGGGTCCAGCGCGCGCACGTCGAGCTGTACATCCGCGGGCTGGGGGAACGGGGGCTGATGGACTCCTCGGTGGTGACGATGATGCACGGCGTGCGCGGGTTCTTCCGGTTCGCGCACATCGACGGCTTGGTCCCGGCTGACCCCGCGGTCTACGCGCGGCTGCCCAAGGTGCACCGCGACGAGTCCCGCACCCAAGGGTTGGACCGGCTGGAGCTGATCCGGTTCCTGCAGGTCTCCCAGACCATCACCGTGCACCACGGCGCGTTGGCGTTCCTGCTCGGGATCAACGCGCTGCGCGCGTCGGAGGCGGCGGCCGTACGAGTCGAGGACTACGCCGAGACCCTGCGCGGGCACCGGGTGCTTCGCCTGGTCGGCAAGGGCAACAAGCCCGCCACGATGCCCGTCACCGTCCCGGTACTTCGGGTCCTCGAAGCCTGCCGCGGCGAGCGCGCCGAGGGGCCCCTGATCCTGCGTCCGCAGAGCGGGAACCCGATCGACCGCCGCGACGTGTACCGGATGGTCGCCCGCATCGCCAAGGCCGCCGGCATCCCGCGGCACATCTCCCCGCACTCGCTGCGGCACGCCGCGATCACCAACGCCCTCGACGCCGGCGTCCCGCTGCGCGACGCGCAGATCCTCGCCCGGCACGCCGACCCCCGCACCACCGAGCACTACGACCGGGCCCGCGGCAACCTCGACCGGCACGGCGTGCACTTCCTGACCGCGTACGTCGCCGGCGTCTGAGCTACGTGGACCCGAGGGCAAACGTGTACTACACCGTGCGACGTCGACGTACACTTCTTGTGTGGCCGAGCAGATCCAGTGGGACCCCGAGGCCATCGACTACATCCGCTCCCGTGGCGACCGCTACCCCGGCGCCGACGGGATTGAACCCGACTGGACGCAGGAGGTCATGGACGATCTCGACCTCCTCTCGCTCGAACCCGACCCGAAGTCCCGCATGGGCGCCTCGCGGTTCATCGGACATTCCCCCTCCGCCGAGCGGGTGATCGTCGTGATCGCCTACCGCGACCTCGACGGCGACCTCCACGGCATCAACGCCTGGCCCGCCACCGGCGCGGACCTCACGCTCTACCAGCAAGGAGACGATGATGGCCAAGACCATTGACCCAGCACTGGCCAAGAAGCTCCGGGAGGAGTCCGAGCAGACCAAGGCCGACACGTACCCCGCCGGAACCACCGGCCGCCGACCGAACCGCCAGAAGGTGTACTCGGTACGGCTCAGCGCCGAAGAGGAAGCCGAGGTTCAGCGCGTCGCTGCTGCAAGGCACCTCCCCGCCTCAACCCTGGTCCGCTCCTGGATCCTCGAACGACTCGACCGGGAACGTTCCGCCTGACGTGGCCCCCGTCGCCGCGCGTCGGCGCTACCCAACCCCCGCGTGAGAGGGTGCCGCCATGTCTGGCTCGGTGGAGTTCATCGGGGGGATGAACGTTCCCGCCACGTTCGGTCGCGCGAACGCCTCGCATCCCTTGGCCATCTTGTGTCTCGATGACCTCAGACTGGCACTGCGACCACGGTATTTCGCCAAGCTCATGATGACGCCGTACGAGGTTGCCCTCACGGATATCGAGGTGGCGTTCGAGGCAACTGGAAAGTTGCGAAGCCCGGCAGTCGGTCTCCGGATGCGGGACGGAACGATGGCCTACTTCTGGACGGCCAGTCACCGACAACAAGTCCTGTCAGAGCTAGAGCGCCGCGGCGTGAGAATTGAGCCGGGGACCCTCCCGGCTCGGCAACAATGGAGCCTCCGGTCGGCGCGGCAGGGTTCGGCGGTGTCCGGCATCCCACGTCCACTGGTGAGGCTGATCCCCGCTATCACGCTTGCGAGCCTTGGTCTGTTGGTCCTGCTCATAACCCTGTTTCCGTCGTGGCCCATGCGCCTCGGACTGGTCGCAGTCTGGACTTTGTCGACGATGACCAACCTGAGAGTCTGGTGGCGCAGCCGTCCTGGGCCCGACCGCGCCGAGGGAACAACCCTGCAGTAGCCCTCTTCGCCGCCAGTCGACCGGGGCACGTGGGGCTAGGTCCATGAGCCGTGATTCCGTCTATGCTCGCCGACGTGGACTTCGACCGAGACGAGCTGCTGTGGGTCAACAACGCTCTCAACGAAGTTCTCCACGGCCCTGACGCCATCGAAGAGTGGGAGTTCCACGCGCGCATGGGCGGGGACCCAGATCAGGTGCAAGCACTCCTTCGCAGGGTCAACGCCGAGGTGGGCGTCTTGCGACGGGCGGACCCCGAGTGATGATCTCCCGGCGTTGAGTCGGGACCATGGCCTCAGGCTGACGTGCGTCCTACCGCCGCGTTACGCGGCTGGGTGTCGGTGGCCCTGATCGCGGCTTTGTTCGGACGGTCTACGCGAACGCGGCCCCCGGTCCGTAAACGTGGTTGCGGACAACGGGGTCGTGGACGAGAACGTGGTCGACAAGTGCCCAGAAGTCACCGAGGAGCGGATGATCCAGTGCGTCCTCCCGGGTCAACTTCCTCCCGAATAGGGGCCTGTCACTGAACGCAGTCGCGGCAGAGGTTAGCGACGCCCCGGGATCGGGTTGCCCAGCGACCGGGCCGACGCGGCATCCGAAGGTGATGTGGTCGTCCGCTTCGTCCTTCCACGTCGGGCTGAACACTGCATCGACGAAGACCTCGTGGCCATCGTGGTGGTAGCAGGAGGCGATGTAAACCGCGTGCGCATCCCCATTCCGGTAGACGTATCCGTGCACACGCTGGAATGGCTGCGAGCAGTGGTCACAGGCGTGCTCGGTGACCGTGGGGTTCGCCTCGATCGCAAGTGCGGAGTCAGGCACGAGGGAACCGTATCCCGACGTTCGAGGTCGACCGGACAGCGGCACGAGAGGACGCCTCAGGGATCGAGGCGACCTGCTGCATTCCGCCGCGTGGCGCGTGCCTCGGGCCGCCTCTCGGCGTGCTCCCAGGCGCCACCTCGCCAGCTCGAGTCGACCACCTCCGGGGTCGCTGCAGATCGGCTCGGGTGCGACCCCGAGGCTCCCGGGGGTGCTGATGGTGCCGACGTCAGCCAGGGTTCGCGTTGGGGTGGGCGAGCTTGTGTGCAGTGACCGTGCCGGCCGGGTCGCGCCAGAAGGCGGTGACGAGGTCCGCGACCTGCGGGGCGGCCTGGAGCAGGGGTCCGACGTGGCCGGCGCCGGGCAGGATGACGAGCGCCCCGGTGCGGAGGTGCCCGGCGGCGGCGCGGGCGGCGGTCGTCGTCCACATCGGGTCGTTCGGGCCGGTGGTGAGGAGGGTGGGCGTCTGGAGCCGGTCCAGGACGTCGGTCAGGTCCGGACGGTGCAGGCTGAGCCAACGGATCGCGTCGTACATGCCGCGGCGTTCGGCCCGCGCGAACGCGTCGGCAACGATTGCCGCACCGGTGGGGTCCTCGGCCCGGGCGTCGGGGCCGAGGAGGGCGTCGACGAGGGGCCGAGACACGGAGCGGGGCCCGAGGGCGAGGTAGAGCAGCGACAGCAGGCGCGTGCGGCGCCGGTCCGCGTCGCTGTAGGCGTGGATCGGGGCGCCGATCGCGGTCAGGGTGCGGCACCGCTGGGGGTGCGCAGCCGCGAACAAGACCCCGACGTGCCCACCCCAGGCGTTGCCGAGCCAGTCGACGGGGCCGGTGATGTCCAGCTGGTCGAGGACGTCGACGGCGGCGCCGACGCAGTCCTCGAGGGTGAAGGGGCGTCGGCGCGGGGTGTTGGCTCCGTGGTTGGGGCCGTCGATGAGGACCAGTCGCCGCTCCCCGTCCAACTGGGGTGTGAGGCGAGTCCAGGTGGTGGAGTCGACGAACAGGCTGTGCCAGAGCACGGCCGGCGGACCGGACCCGATCGTGGCCACGGCGAGGGAGCCGAGCCGGGTCGTGACAGGGTGCGCGGTCGGTGGCGTCAGGTGGCTCATGGCGATCTCCCAACATACTTCGGTGGCCGAAGTTTCGGTCCCCGAAAGATATACTCGCGTCCCATGACGACGTCAAGGGAGGACGGGAGCGGCCGTCTGGCCATCGGGCAGCTGCTGGTCGGCCTGCTGCGGGAGTTCCGGACCGAGCTGTTCGCGCCCGCGGCGGCTCAGGGGTACGACGACCTGCGCGAGCCCCACCTGCACATCTTCGGCAGCGTGGGCGTCACCGGCATCCGACTCACCGAGCTCTCCGCCCGCGCCCAGCTCAGCCCGGCCACCACTTCGGAGCTGGTCACCGACCTGGAACGGCTGGGCTACCTCGAACGCCGCCCGGACCCCACCGACCGCCGGGCCAAGCTGATCTTCCCCACCCGTCGCGGCCGCCAAGCACTCCACGACGCCGGAACCCGGGTGGCCGAGATCGAGAGGCACTGGTCCGACCTCGTCGGCAACGCGCGCTTCGCCGACGCCTGCGCGACCCTTCAGGCGATCCTCGACGAGCTCGGCGAGGAGAGGTCGGAGTGACCAGTGGACGCCCCGAACCGGACGGGCCCGGCATCCCCTGACGGTGAACGGGCGCCACGACCCGCTACGGGTGGAGGGCGTCGAACTCGGCCTCGGCGACGGTCTCCTCGTCGGCGTCGAGGCGGACGTGCGCGAGCAGGCTCTGGACGACCCGCAAGGATGCCGCCGCCCGCTCGCCCCAGTGCGAGAGGTAGCTGAACTGCCACCACCACAACGCCTCGAGCGGCCGGCCCGCGTCGTGGTGCTCGAGGCCGTGGGCGAGGGCGGCGGCGATGTCGACGAGGTCGTTGGAGACCGTGCCGACACCGAGCTCGGGAGTGGTCAGCGGGTCGACGACGTCGGCGTACTCGTCGAGGCCCTCGAAGAGGTTGGCCAGGCTGTCGCGCAGCGGGTCGACCTCGGGGTCGGGGCCGGGGTCCGGCTCGAAGCGCTCCTCGGGCACGACGTCCTCGACGGCGCCGAGCCGGGCGCCCGCGACGAGCACCTGGGACAGCGCGAGGAGGAGCATCGGGAGGGCCGCGTCGGGGGCCGCGCCCGCCGCGACGTCGCGGAGGGTCAC
>JACXUW010000389.1 GCA_014763705.1 Micrococcales bacterium
CCTCTCCGCCTGCGCCGCCACCGCCGCCTCGGTCGGGCACCGACTGGCCGCCGTCGCGGCGGCCCTCGGGCCCGAGGTCGCCGCCCTCGGCGAGGGATGGCCGGGGCGCGTGTCGGTGCTCACCCGTCGCCGCGGTGACGCCCTGGCGACCTCCGCGGCCGCGACGGCGGCCGAGCTCGAGCGCGTCGGCCGGCTGCTCCAGGACCGCGCCACCGACCTCGCCGACCTCCTTGCGCGGGCCCGCTCGCTCGAGGAGCGTGCTGCCGCAGCCGGGTTCGTCATCCGCGACGACCACGTCGTCCCCGCGTACGGGGTGCGTGGCGAGGCCGACGCCGCCACCGAGGCCGCCGAGCGCGCCGGCGCCGACGCACTGGGCTCCGAGCTCGAGCTGCTCCTCGCCCAGCACCGCCGCCGGCGCGACTTCCTCCTGGCCGAGCTGCGCGACTCCACCGAACGCCTCGCGACGCTCGCCCACGGCCTGCGCCGCGGGTGAGAGGATCACCCGACGCGACCGACGACAGCGAGGACGGACGAGTGCGACTCACGAGGCGAGAGCAGCTGGCCGCCACCCCCGAGGAGGCCTACGCCCTGCTCACCGACCCGGCCTTCCAGGAGGCGAAGTGCGCCGCGACGACCGACGGCGGCGCCTACTCCGCCGAGGTGACCGACGGCGCCGTGGGGGCGCGTGTCACCACCTCGCGCGAGCTGCCCGCCGACGGCCTGCCCGACGTCGCCCGCTCCTTCGTCGGGGCCACGCTCACCGTCGTCGAGGTGTACGACTGGGGCGCACCCGCCCCCGACGGCAGCCGGGAGGCCGTCGTCGACCTCCACGTCAAGGGTGCACCGCTGACCCTCAAGGGCCGCCTCGCGCTGCTCCCGGACGGCGCCGGCTCGGTCGAGGTCCTCGACGCCGAGCTCAGGGCGAACGTGCCGCTCGTCGGCGGCCGCATCGAGAAGGCCGCGGCCGACCCCATCAACGCCGCGATCGACGTCGAGGTCCGCCTGCTTCGCGAGCGCCTCGGCGGCTGACAGACGCGGACTACGGCGCAGTAAGGGTCGTCATCACGACACTTACTGCGCCGTAGCCCGCATCCTGGTGCGGTTACTGCGCCGTAGCCCGCATGCTGGTGCCGAGAGGGGCGCGGGTCGGTCAGCCCATGTGCGGGTAGCGGTGGTCGGTCGGCGGCACGAACGTCTCCTTGATCGAGCGCGTCGAGGTCCACCGCATGAGGTTGGCCGCCGAGCCGGCCTTGTCGTTCGTGCCGGACGCGCGGCCGCCGCCGAACGGCTGCTGCCCGACGACCGCGCCGGTCGGCTTGTCGTTGACGTAGAAGTTGCCGGCGGCGAACCGCAGCCGGTGGGTCGCGTCCGCGATGGCCGCCCGGTCCCGGGCGATGACCGCGCCGGTCAGCGCGTACGGCGCGACCGACTCCATCTGGTCGAGGACCTTGTCGTACTGGCGGTCCGGGAACACGTGCACGGCGAGGATCGGCCCGAAGTACTCGGTGGTGAACATCTCGTCGGTCGGGTCGCTGCTCTCGACGACGGTCGGCCGCACGAACCATCCCTCGGAGTCGTCGTAGGTCCCGCCGGCGACGACGTCGAGGTGGCTCGTGGCGTGCGCCCGGTCGATCGCGGCCTTGTGCTTGGCGAACGCCCGCTCGTCGATGACGGCGCCCATGAAGTTCGACAGGTCGGTGACGTCACCCTGGGTCAGGCCCTCGGTGACGGCCACGAGGTCGTCCTTGACCAGCTTCCACACCGAGCGCGGCACGTAGGCGCGCGACGCGGCCGAGCACTTCTGGCCCTGGAACTCGAAGGCGCCGCGGACCATCGCGGTGCGCAGCACGTCGGGGTCGGCGCTCGGGTGGGCGAGGATGAAGTCCTTGCCACCGGTCTCGCCGACGATCCGGGGGTAGTGCCGGTAGGACGTGAGGTTCTCGCCGATGGTGCGCCACAGGTGCTGGAAGGTCGCGGTCGAGCCGGTGAAGTGCAGCCCGGCGAAGTCGGGGTGGGAGAGCACGACGTCGGAGACCGCGACGCCGTCACCGGTGACGAGGTTGACGACGCCCGGCGGCATCCCGGCCTCCTCGAGCAGTTCCATCGTCAGCTGCGCGGCCAGCTGCTGGGTCGGTGAGGGCTTCCAGACGACGGTGTTGCCCATGAGGGCTGGCGCGGTCGGCAGGTTGCCCGCGATGGCGGTGAAGTTGAACGGCGTGACCGCGTAGACGAAGCCCTCGAGCGAGCGGTGGTCGCTGCGGTTCCACACGCCCCGGGAGTTCGCGGGCGGCTGCTCCTCCATGATCTGCCGGGCGAAGTGGACGTTGAAGCGCCAGAAGTCGATCAGCTCGCACGCGGCGTCGATCTCGGCCTGGTAGGCGGTCTTGCTCTGGCCGAGCATCGTCGCGGCGTTGAGCCGGGCGCGCCACGGGCCGGCGAGCAGGTCGGCCGCCTTGAGGAGGATGCCGGCGCGGTCGTCGAAGGACAGGTCGCGCCACCCGGGGGCCGCCGCGCGGGCCGCCTCGACCGCCGCCGCCGCGTCCGCCTTCGTCGCACCCTTCGAGACGCCGAGGACCTTGCGGCGCGCGTGCGGCTGGCGCACCTCGAACCGCTTGCCGCCGCCCATCACCCGCTTCCCGCCGATGGTGTGCGGCAGCTCGTGGCGCACCGAGCCGAGCTCGGCGAGGGCCACCTCGAGCGACGCGCGCTCGGGACTGCCGGGGGCGTGGTCGAGGACCGGCTCGTTGGTCGGGGCGGGGACGTGGGTCACAGCGTCCATGGGGTGGAGCACCTCGCTCGGGGTGACGACGACGGGATGCCCCCACTCTCGCGCCCGGCCTTCGCCGGACGCAACTCGCGCCGGGGCGGAGGCGCCCCGCCGGCTCAGTCGGTGGCGAGGAGGTCGAGGACCGCGCCCAGCTCGGTGACGTCGAACCACAGCAGGTCGGCGGTGCCGGTGTCACCCCGGTGCTCGTCGACGTGGAAGGAGACCAGCCGCGACCGCGGCACCGGGGCGAGCAGCTCCACACGGCTCGGCACGTCGGCGTCGGCCGGGACGGACACGACGCCCTCGTCGAGGTCGGCAGAGGCCACCACCCGGCGTTCGTCGGTGTCGCGCAACGCCTCCGCCTCGTCGGCGGCGGCGACCCAGGCGGCGTGCTCGAGCTCCTCCCCGTCGGTGACGAGGCCCGGGCGCCCGAGCGCCGGCGTCACCCCGTGGGCGGCGACCGGCGGCGACCCGAGGTCCATCCCGTCGGCGAGCGCCTCGAGCACGACTTCGTTCTCGCCCG
>JACXUW010000390.1 GCA_014763705.1 Micrococcales bacterium
CCTCGAAGCGGACCGGGACCCCGAGGGGCGGGAGGTCGACCCACTCGTCGGCCGCCGCGCGGGCCGGAGCCGACCCCGGCATCTTGTCGGGGCAGACCAGGACGACCCGGCCTCCGCCGTCCCGGATCCGGCGGATGCTGTCGGCGGTGATGCCGGCGAGGGGTGAGGTCGCCACGAAGGCGACCTCGAGCCCCTCGGTGTGGGGCGTCGGGGGCGGGGTCTCGTGCAGGGTCACGGTGCGGGCTCCGGGACGGACGCGCCGAACCGGGCGGAGAGCCGGTCGACGGCGGGCTGGATCTGGGCGTACCGCTCGTAGCGGTGGGCGTACTCGCGGGCCTGCTCGCGCTGCTCGACGGTGGCGCCGGTCGCCATCTCGGCGGCCCGGACGAAGGCGTCGGCGATGTCCTCGACCTCGAGCGACTCGTTGGCCACCCACAATGGGTAGTCCTGGAGGATCTCGCGCGCGGCGTGGTCGCGCTCGTGGACCGACATCACCGGCAGGCCCGTCGAGATGTAGTCGTAGACCTTGCCGCTCGTGACGTACCGGCCGCCGACGAGACAGAGCACCAGCACGTCCCACGAGGCGTACACGGCGGCGGTGTCCCCCTTCGCGACCGGCCCGTCGAGGCTGACGTCGTGGGCCGCGTACTGGTGGATGAACCGGGCGTGCGTGTTGGTGCCCCGGGCCGACCCGGCCCCGACGTGCCCGCGGAACTCCAGGCGCGAGCGGCGGAGGAGCTCGTTGCGGCTGCGTGCCTCGACCCACGCCGCGCAGATGTCGCGGGTGCGGTCGGTGCCGAAGGTGATCGTGCCGAGGTAGCCGAAGGTCAGTCCCTGCTCGAGGTCGGGCTGGCGCAGCGGGATGCGGTCGGTGCCGACGGCGACGTCGGATCCGTTGCGCACGACGTGCATCCGGTCGGACTGCTCGGGGTAGAGGCGGGCGTAGGCGTCACGGATGGGGGAGTTGACGAACCAGGCCTCGTCGACGGCCTCCATGAGCCGCTGCTCGATGCGACCCCTGCGGCTGGAGGGGGAGAAGGCCGGGACGTCGTTGATGATGTCGATGGCCCACGCGTCGCGGTAGTCGAGGACGAAGGGCACCCCCTCCTTCTCGTGCAGGGCCAGGGCGGGTGCGAAGAAGGTGTAGGGCGAGGCCGAGGTGAGGACGAGGTCGGCGGGTCGGCGCTCGTGCGCCGCGAACAGCGCCTCGGTGACCGGCTTGCGCCAGCGGCCGAAGACCGCCTCGGGGAAGTCGACCTGGTCGAGGCGGCGCTGCCAGCGCATCCACTCCTTGGGCCGCTGGGCCCGCAGGCGGCTGTAGGAGCGGATGTTGGTGTCGAGGTCGTCGCGGAACAGGGGCAGGCGGATGACCTCGATCCGGGGGTCCACCAGCTCCATCAGGGACGGGTCGAGACCGTGCTCGCGGACCCAGGTCTGCTCCGAGAGGGTGATGACGGTGACGTCCCAGCCGGCCCGCACGAACGAGTTGGCGGTGGCCAGCATCCGGTAGGTGCACGACTTCGCCGCGGGCGGGAAGCCCCAGGCGAGATAGATGAGGTGCGGTGCGTTCACGGGTTCCCTTGTTCTCTGCCGGTGGGCGTCACCGCGGGCCGAGGAGGACCTCGTCGAGCCTCGGGCGGACGACCGACCAGTCGTAGTGCGTGCGGGCCCACTCTGCCGTATCGGCCGAGGGGCTCCCAACTCGACCGGCGGCCGCCGCCTCGAGGACGAGCGCGGCCGCCTCGGCCGGGGTCTCGACGACCCAGGCGTCCGGGTAGAGCGACGCCGGCCCACCCCACCGCGCGACGTAGGGCCAGTTCCGGACGACCGGCAGGCTGCCGCTCGCGGCCCCCTGGACGAGGCCCTCGTGGGTGCCCTCGCGTCGAGAGGTGCTGAGGATCACGCCGATGCCGCGCAGCGCCTCGGGCACGTCGTCGGTGAAGCCGGGCCGCTCGACGGCGTCGCCGAGGGCGTCGATCCGGGCGTGGAGGTCGTCGCGGTAGCGCCGGGCGGGCTCGGTGAGGTTGGCGGCCGTGAAGTCGTGGCCGAGCAGCCGGAGCCGGTAGCGGTCGTCGTGGCGGCGCAGCTCGTCGAGGACGTCGAGCGCCCACGCGGGGTCCTTGGTGACGTTGTTCCACCCGACGAGGCCGAGGACGTGCTCGGCCCCGGGCAGCTTCGGGCGCACGTAGGTGTCGAGGAGGTTGCGGTTGGCGATGGTGTGCCGGCGCACGCCGCGCACCGCGGGCACGCTCGCCTCGACGAGCGCCCGGATGTGCGGCGAGACGAAGACGAGGTCGTCGACGCCGGACCAGTCGGTGTGCAGGGGCATCGGCGTGAACGCCTCGTAGGAGTGCATGCGCACGACGACCCGGGCCGCGAGGTCGGGCAGCATCGAGACCCACGGCAGGGACCGGTGGGCCCACTCGACGAAGACGGTGTCGGCCCAGTCGAAGGCCTCGCGGACCTCGGCCGGCGGGTCGAGGTCGGGGCCGCCGGTGGCCTGGCGCAGGCGGTCCTTGACGAGGTCGACGGGCTGGGCGCGCCACGGACCGTCCGGGATCTGCTGCAGGTCGAGCGTGCGCACCTCGACGCCCGGGGTGGCGCGGTAGTCCTCGACGATGTCGCCGACGAAGTTCCAGTTCATGAACGTCGTCACGAGGAGGCGGTGCGGGCGACCGGCGACCGGCGCGGCGGTGGGGCGGGTGCGCCCGGTCGGTGTCTCGGCGGTGCGCGCGGCGCTCGAGGCCCGGAACGGCGCCAGGAAGGCGTCGGGGTCGGCCGCGAGCGGCGACATCCGGTCCTCGAAGTGGTGGGTGCGGTGGAAGGCGAGGTTGTAGGCCTCCTGCAGGCGCGCCCCGGCGGTGTCCGGGTCGCCGGCGGCGAGGGTGCGGTCGGCGAGGTCGAGCAGGTCGCGCAGCCGGTCCCACAGGTCGTCCGGGACGACCCCGCGGCGCAGCTCGAGGGCCGCCCGCTGGACGGTGAGCAGCAGGCGCTGGTCGGGGCGACGCAACGCCGCCTCGCCGGCCGTGTACACCCGGATGGCCGCCTCCGGCCGGCCGAGCCGGGCCAGCCGGCGGCCGAGCCCGAGAGCCTGCCGGGTCAGCGCGGCCTGGTCCCGGGCCGCGGGGGTGACGAGCCGGGCGCGCGCCTCGAAGGTCCGCAGCAGGGCCTCGCGCCGCCCGTCGTCCGGGACGATGCGCCGGTCGAGGACCCGCTCGGCGGTGGTGCGGGCCTGCGCGGGTGAGCGCGGGACGCCGCGGACCACCCGGCGGGCGGTCCGCGGC
>JACXUW010000021.1 GCA_014763705.1 Micrococcales bacterium
GCCCAGAACAGCTCCGCGTCGTCGGCGTCGACCCGCCGCAGCGTGCCGTCGGGGAGCACGACGTCGAGGGCACGGACGGCGTTGACGCCCAGCCCGTGGCGTCGGCCGTAGAACGACAGACCGCCCCCGAGGAGGTAGCCGATGACGCCGACGTCGGGTGCGCTGCCGTGGGCCGCGGTCAGCCCGTGGGGTGCGGCCGCCTCGAGGACCGCGTCCCACGTCGTGCCGCCCAGGACGCGGGCGGTCCGCGACACCGGGTCGACGGTGACCCCGGTGAGGGCCGACGTGCGCAGCAGCACCGCGCCGGTGAGGCCCTGCTCGCCGAGCGGCCCCGCACCGTGGCCGGTCGCCTGGGGCGCGACGCGCAGTCCGGCGGCCGCGGCGGCACGCACCACGTCGACGACCTCCTCGACGGTGCGCGGCAGCGCGACGACGTCCGGTCGCTGGTCGACGGCGAGGTTCCACGGCATCCGCACGCGGTCGTATCCGGGGTCGCCGGGGTGGTGCACCTCGCATCCGGTGCGGAGGGTGAGCGGTGCGGTGGTCGCCGCGCCGGCTGGGGTGGTGCTCATCGGGTGTCCTCTCGACGGTCTCGGGGCACCGGGCGGTCGCCACGGTGGCCGGCGTCGAGACTGCTCGCCCCGGCCGACCCGCCACCATCCCCGCGGCGAGGGGAGTGTCCGGCCGCCCGTCTGGGGGTGGCCACCCCCCAAGGAACTGGGATGTACAGCGCGCCGGTCCGGTCCCATACTCGGATCGTGGCCAGGGGACTGACGGCGACGCGGGTGCGCCAGGACGTCGACATCGTCGCGCGCGCGGGCCTCGACCTCGACGCCTTCTTCGGCGAGGCGGTCGAGTCGATCCGCCGCGCGGTGCCCTGGGACGCCGCGTGCGTCGCGACCCACGACCCCGGCACCTCGTTGCTCACCAGCGCCCGCAAGTACGGACACCTGGCCGAGGTCGACAGCCACGACCTGGAGTTCGGCGTCGTCGAGTACGGCACCGTGGAGCCGAGCGCGTTCACCGAGCTCTCCCGCGCCGCGGTCCCGGCCGCCGGGGTCCACGTGATGACCCACGGCGAGGTCGAGCGCTCGCACCGGATGGCCAGCTTCATGCAGCCGCACTTCGGCTTCGGTGACGAGGCCCGGCTCATCTTCCGCGACGACCGCAACGCCTGGGGCGCCCTGGCGCTGTTCCGGGGGCCGGACGACCCGCCGTTCGCCGAGGACGAGATCGACTTCCTCGCCTCGCTCTCGGGCACCTTCGCCCACGGCGTGCGCACCGGCCTGCTCGCCGGGCTCGGGGACCCCACGCTCGCGCCGACCTCGCGCGGGCCGGCCGTCGCCGTCGTCGACGCCGCCGGCGAGCTCGTGCGGATGACCCCGGGGACCGAGGACCGCCTCGAGGACCTGCGCGGCGGAGCCGCCGGTGGGGACCCCGTCACGCCCCTCTACGCGCTCGTCGGTGCCGCCCGCCGGTACGCCCGCGGGGAGGTGCCGAACCCTCCGCGCAGCCGCATCCGCGGGGCGAGCGGGATGTGGCTCGTCCTCCACGCGGCCCCGCTGGTCGGGCGTGACGGTCACGTCGGGGAGGTGGCGGTGACCATCGAGGAGGCGCGCCCGCCCGAGATCGTCGGCCTCGTCGTCGCCGCCTTCGGCCTCACCCCGCGCGAGCGCGACGTCACCCAGCTGGTCCTCCAGGGCGAGGACACCCGGGCCATCGCGAGCACGCTGCACCTGTCCGCCTGGACCGTCCAGGACCACCTGAAGTCGGTCTTCGACAAGGCCGGGGTGCGCACCCGCCAGCAGCTCGTCTCGCGGGTGTACTTCGACCAGTACGTCCCGCGGATGGGCGAGGCCATCGCCCCCGCCGGCTGGTTCGCCTGACGTCCGCCCCTCGGCGGACGCGCGACGACCCGGCGGGGACCGGTCTCCGCCGGGTCGCGCGCGCAGCGGCCTCAGATGAACAGCAGCTGCGCGCCGTCGGTGAGCTCGATGAAGTCACTCGCCGAGATGATGCCCTCGACGCCCTCGTAGAGGTCCTCCTCGGTCACGTGGTTCATGTCCGCGGACATCCGGCAGGCCCACATGTGCACGCCGGAGCCGGAGAGCAGCTCGAGGAACTCGGGCACGTCAGGCACGTCGAGGTCGGCGATCTGCTTCTTCATCATCTTCGTGGCCGCAGCCGTCGCGCCGGGCAGGGCACCGAGCATGTGGTGGATCCCCATGCCGCTGTGGCCCGGCGGGTGCATCGCGGTGTTGCCGACGAAGCTGAACTTCAGGTCCGCCATCGTCGCCTTCGTGATGATGTCGAAGCCCCAGAAGGTGAAGAACATGTGCGTCTCGACGCCCTCGCCGACGGCGGCGTTGGCGAGGATGAGGCCCGGGTAGGCCATGTCGAGGTTGCCCTTGGAGCAGATGATCGCGAGCTTGCGGCCGGTGCCGGCGTCGTCGTCGAACGACGGGACGACGACCGGCGCGGTGTCGGTGGCGGTCATGTCAGACACATCCCTTCGGCTTGGGCAGGCCGGAGACGTAGGCCATCTTCTTGGCCGGCTTGCCGGGGAAGAGGGTGAAGAGGGTCTTGACCGGGGTGCCCGTCTGGGTCGAGACCCGGCGCAGCGTCGCGGTCTCGCCCTGGGCGGCGTAGTCCTCGCGGAGGAAGCGGATGAGCTTCCAGTGCTCCTCGCCGAGCTGCAGCCCGATGAGCTGCGCCAGCTCGGGGGCGAGGTCCTCGGTCCACTCCTCGGGCTTCGTGAGGAAGCCCTCCTCGTTGACCTCGACCTCGTGGCCGGCGATCGTCGTGGTGGTCATCGTGTTCGTTCCTTTCCGGGAGTGCTCAGGCGGGGTTCTTGCCGGCCATCGACATCTCGGCCGGGAGGCCGAGCGGGCGACCGGGCAGCAGCGCGTTCCAGTAGATGTGCCGGAACGCGAGCTTGCCGAGGTGGTTGGCGCGGGACTCGCCGAGGAGCTTCATCGGCCCGACCTTGGGGATCGGGAAGGTGCCGGTGAGCGGCTCGGTGTCGTAGTTGAAGTCGAGCAGCAGGGCCTTGCCGTGCCCGGACTCGACGAAGCAGTTGGCGTGCCCGTCGAAGCGGTGGGTCATCGGCCGTCCGGCGACGTGCTCGAGGAAGTTCTCGACGAAGACGTCGACCGAGAAGTGCGCGACCGAGCCGGCCTTGCTCGTCGGGATGTTGCTCGCGTCGCCGAGGGCGAACACGTCGTCGTACCCGGTGGCGAGGAAGGTGTGCTTGTCGACCGGGACGTAGTTCAGCTCGTCACCGAGGCCGGAGGCCGCGACGAAGTCTGCGCCCATGTTGAGCGGGATGGTCACCAGCTGGTCGTAGGCCACCTCGCGCTCGTCGAAGGAGACGAGGACCTTCCGCTCCTGGTCGATCCGCTCGATCATGAAGTCGGGCTCGACGGTGATGCCCTTCTCCTCGAGCAGCCCGCCGAGGGTGCGGCTGGCGACCGGCTTGGTGAACGCCCCGTCGAGCGGGGTGACGAAGACGAGCTCGGTCCGCTCGCGCAGCCCGCGCCGCCGCAGCCAGTCGTCGGCGAGGAAGGTGAACTCCAGCGGCGCGACGGGGCACTTGATCGGGAGCTCGGTGATGTGCACGACGAGCCGGCCGCCGGTGAAGGTGTCGAGCTGGTCGTGGAGCGCGAGCGCGCCCTCGTAGGTGTAGAACTCGCCGACCTCCTTGTGCCACTGCGGCCCCAGCGTCCCCTCGGTCTGGTCGGGGCGCGGCGACGTGCCCGTCGCGATGACGAGCTGGTCGTAGCGCAGGATGCGGCCGCCGGCGATCCGGACCTCGTGGGCCGCGGTGTCGACCCGCTCGATCTCGCCCATGACGACGTCGATCCCGCCGTGGATGAACGGTCGCTTGGTCTTGCGGATCTGCTCCGGGGTGTTCAGCCCGAACGGGATGAAGAGGTAGCCCGGCTGGTAGTCGTGCACGTCGTCCTTGTCGACGACGGTGATCGACCACTCCTCGCGCGGGAGTCGCCTGCGCAGCTTGTTGACGATCATCGTCCCGGCTGTTCCGGCGCCGAGGACCACCAG
This sequence comes from Micrococcales bacterium, assembly GCA_014763705.1. Lineage (GTDB taxonomy): Bacteria > Actinomycetota > Actinomycetes > Actinomycetales > Dermatophilaceae > Phycicoccus. The sequence continues at coordinate 4,063 of JACXUW010000021.1, forward strand.
CTTCTTCGTCGTGCGTTCCATGCCTCATTACTACTCCTCGTAGTAGTCCTCCCGCTACCCCGTGGGGTATGTCCGGGTGTGATCTCCGAGACACCGCTGCCGTCCGCGCGGGCGGTGGTTCTGCGAGGATCGGCCCCATGAGCTCCTCGCGTGCCGGCCAGCCCGCCCAGCCCTCCGACCTCGTCGACGTCGCGGCCCTCGTCACGGCGTACTACACGCGCGAGCCGGACCCCGAGGACGTCGACCAGCAGGTCGTCTTCGGCACCTCGGGACACCGTGGGTCGAGCCTGCGCACGTCGTTCAACGAGGCGCACATCCTCGCCACGACGCAGGCGATCTGCGACTACCGCCGCGAGCAGGGCTACGACGGGCCGCTGTTCGTCGGCCGCGACACGCACGGCCTCTCGGAGCCGGCCTGGTCCTCGGCCCTCGAGGTCCTCGCCGCCAACGACGTCACCGTCCTCGTCGACGCCGCCGACCGCTACACCCCGACACCCGCCGTGTCGCACGCGATCCTCGTCGCGAACCGGGGCAAGGTCTCGGGCGTCTCCGACCTGCCGGCCGGCCGGGGCCTCGCCGACGGCATCGTCGTCACGCCGTCGCACAACCCGCCGAGCGACGGTGGCTTCAAGTACAACCCGCCGCACGGCGGGCCGGCCGACTCGGACGCGACGAAGGTCATCGCCGCCGCCGCCAACGCGTACCTGCGCGCCGGCCTCGACGGGGTGCGCCGCGTGCCCTTCGCCCGGGCCCGGGCCGCCGCCCAGTCCTACGACTTCCTCGGCACCTACGTCGACGACCTCCCCAGCGTCCTCGACCTCGACGCGGTCCGCGAGGCCGGGGTGCGCATCGGCGCCGACCCCCTCGGAGGCGCCGCCGTCGACTACTGGGGCGCCATCGCCGAACGCCACCACCTCGACCTCACCGTGGTCAACCCGCTCGTCGACCCGACGTGGCGGTTCATGACCCTCGACTGGGACGGCAAGATCCGGATGGACTGCTCGTCGCCCTCGGCGATGGCCTCGCTCATCGCACGCCGTGACGAGTACGACGTCGCCACCGGCAACGACGCGGACTCCGACCGGCACGGCATCGTCACCCCCGACGCCGGCCTCATGAACCCGAACCACTACCTCGCGGTGGCCATCCAGTACCTCTACGGCGGAGCGCGGCCGGACTGGCGGGCGGACGGGTTCGTCGGCAAGACCCTCGTCTCCAGCTCGATGATCGACCGGGTCGCCGCGGACCTCGGGCGCCGGCTCGTCGAGGTCCCGGTCGGGTTCAAGTGGTTCGTCCCCGGCCTGCTCGACGGGTCCGGGCCCTTCGGCGGCGAGGAGTCGGCCGGCGCGTCGTTCCTGCGCCGCGACGGGTCGGTGTGGACGACCGACAAGGACGGCATCCTCCTCGCCCTCCTGGCCTCGGAGATCATCGCGCGGACCGGTCGCACCCCGTCCGAGCTGTACGCCGACCTCACCGCCCGGCACGGCGCGCCGGCCTACGCCCGCATCGACGCACCCGCCGACCGCGAGCAGAAGGCCAAGCTGGCCGCCCTCTCCCCCACCGACGTCGCGGCCGAGTCGCTCGCCGGGGAGCCGATCACGGCCAAGCTCACCGAGGCGCCCGGCAACGGCGCGGCGATCGGCGGCCTCAAGGTGGTCACCGAGTCGGCGTGGTTCGCGGCCCGGCCGAGCGGCACCGAGGACGTCTACAAGATCTACGCCGAGTCCTTCCGCGGCGCCGACCACCTCGCGCAGGTGCAGGCCGAGGCCAAGGAGGTCGTCTCGGCGGCCCTCGGTGGCTGAGGAGGCCGGCCGACCGGCCGTGTGACGTTTCAGGCACCCCGGCGCCGGCGGCCGTCGGACGCTGCAGGGTGAGGGCATGACGTGGGTGCGCGACCACGTGGAGTCGCTGCTGTTCGCGTCCTCGGCGGTGGTGCTGCTCGGGGGCGGTGTGGCATGGCTGGGATCCGCGGTGGCCGTCGCCGACGTGGTCTGGGTGGCGGGAACCGGTCTCGGTCTCGTCGCGTCCGTGGCCTGGACGGTGGCCGCCGTGCGGCGACGGCAGCCGAGCGTCGACGTCATCGCCGTTCTGGCCCTCGCCGGTGCGCTGGCGGTCGGGGAGCCCTTCGCCGGGGCGATGATCACCGTGATGCTCGCGTCCGGCCGGCTCCTCGAGGCCCGGGCCGCGGCCCGGGCGCGACGCGAGCTGAGCCTGCTCGTCGAGCGCGCCCCCCGCAGCGCTCGACGCCGGATGGGCGAGGACGTCGTGGAGGTGCCGGTCGACGACGTCCGCCGCGGCGACCGGATCCTCGTCGGCACCGGGGAGGTCGTGGCCGTCGACGGTCGGCTCGTCTCGGGCGCCACCCTCGACGAGGCCGCGCTGACCGGCGAGCCACTCCCCGTCGAGCGGAACCCGGGTGAGGACGTCCGCAGCGGCGTGGTCAACGCCGGGCCCCCGCTCGAGCTCGTGGCGACGGCCGCCGCGGCCGAGTCGACGTACGCGGGGGTGGTCCGGCTCGTGGAGGAGGCGCAGGCCTCCTCGGCGCCCTTCGTGCGCACGGCCGACCGCTTCGCGCTCCTGTTCGTGCCGCTCACCCTCGTCCTCGCGGGCGCGAGCTGGGTACTCGCCGCCGACCCGGTGCGGGCCGTCGCGGTCCTCGTCGTGGCGACCCCGTGCCCGCTCCTGCTCGCGGCCCCCATCGCGATCATCTCGGGCCTGTCGCGGACCGCGCAGGTCGGCGTCGTCGTCAAGGGAGGTGGCGCGCTCGAACGGCTCGCCGCCGGCCGCGTCGTGCTGTTCGACAAGACGGGCACCCTCACCCAGGGCCGGCCGGTCCTCGCCTCGTCCGTCACCGCGACCGCCGAGGTCGACGCCGACGAGGTGCTCCGCCTCGCGGCGTCACTGGACCAGGTCTCCCCCCACGTCCTCGCCGGCGCGATCGTCACCGAGGCCACCCGCCGCGGGCTGCGCCTGCGGGTGCCGACCGACGTCGTGGAGGAGCACGGCCGCGGGCTGCGCGGCCTCGTGGACGGGCACGACGTCCGGGTCGGCAAGGCCGACTGGATCGTCCCGGGGGCCCAGCCCGCCTGGGTGCGCCAGGTCCGGCGGCGGGCCGACCTCGACGGCTCGCTCACCGTCTTCGTCGCGGTCGACGGCGCCCCGGCCGGCGCCTTCCTCCTCGAGGACCCGATCCGCCCCGACGCGCCACGGATGGTCCGCGCGCTGCGGGAGGCAGGCATCGCCCGGGTCGTCCTCGTCACCGGGGACCGGCCCGACATCGCCACGACCGTCGGTCGGATCGTCGGGGTCGACGCGGTCCTGGCCGACCGGGACCCCGCCGAGAAGCTCACCGCCGTCGTGGCCGAGACCGCCGACGCGCCGACCATCATGGTCGGCGACGGCGTCAACGACGCTCCCGCCCTGGCCGCCGCCGGGGTCGGCGTCGCGCTCGCCGCGCGTGGTGCGACCGCGTCCTCGGAGGCCGCGGACGTCGTCCTCACCGTCGACCGGCTCGACGTCCTCGCCGACGCCATGTTCATCGCCCGCCGGTCCGGGCGCATCGCCCTGCAGGCCGTCGTCGTCGGCATGGGCCTGTCGCTGCTCGCCATGGGGGGCGCGGCCGCCGGGCTCCTGGCCCCCGCCGTGGGAGCCGTCGTCCAGGAGGTCATCGACGTGCTGGCCATCGGCATCGCCCTGCGCGCGCTGCGTCCCGGGCGGGTCCACTCCGTGTCGATGAGCCCGGCCGACGTCGCCCTGGCGCGCCGGCTGAGGACCGAGCACGACGCGGTCCTGGCGGACGTCGAGCAGATCCGGACCGTCGCCGACGCCCTGTCCTCGCACGGCACCGAGCTGGCCCCGGCCCATGCCCTCCTCCACCGGCTCGAGGGTGGGCTGCTCCCCCACGAGCTGGCGGACGAGGAGCTGCTCGTGCCGCTGGTCTCCCGAGCCCTCGGCGGGGCCGACGCGACCGCGGCCATCAGCCGCACCCATGCCGAGATCGAGCACCAGGTCGGCCGGATGCGCCGGCTGCTCGCGGACCTGGACGACGACACCGTGCGGCCGGAGGACGTCGTGGAGCTGCGTCGCCTGCTCTACGGCCTGTACGCCGTCCTGCGCCTGCACAACGCCCAGGAGGAGGAGGGCGCCTTCGCCCTGGTGCCGCCCGGTCAGGAGGTGGGCGGGGTCGCCAGGACGCCCACCCGGTTGCGGCCCGACCGCTTCGCCTCGTAGAGCGCCTGGTCCGCCCGGACGTACAGGCCCTGGAGGTCCGCCGCGTCGACGGGGACGTTGGCCAGCCCGATGCTCACCGAGACCCGGATCGCCTGACCGTCGTGCAGGACGAACGTGTGGGCCCTGACGTCGGCGACGATCTGCTCCGCGCGCCGCTGGAGTGCCTCCTTCGAGCAGCCCGGCAGCAGCACCGCCATCTCGTCGCCGCCGAGCCGGCTCACGATGTCGTCGCGGCGCGCCGACCGCACGAGGTACTCGGCCAGCTGGACCAGCACCTCGTCGCCGCCGGGGTGGCCGTAGCGGTCGTTGACGGACTTGAACTCGTCGACGTCCAGCAGGATCAGGGACGTTCCCTCGGCACTGTCCGCGCCGGAGATGGCCGACCTCGCGGCCTCGTCCAGCACGCGCCGGGTCGCCAGGCCGGTGAGCGGGTCGACCGCGGCGAGCCGCTCGAGCCTCGTCACCAGCTCGTCCTGCCGTTCGCCGGAACGGACCAGGAGGACCGCGGTCGTGACGAGGGCCGCCGTGACGTAGCCGAGGTCGGCGACGGCCGCGGCGAGCGGCAGGGAGCCGAGGACCACGACACCCACGCCGACGACGGACGCCACCGTCATGACCACGGCGCCGGGGCGACGCAGCTGTGAGGCTCCGTACAGCGTGGGGAAGACGAAGAAGACCTGGGCCGCCACGGAGACGTCGGAGGTCAGCAGGTCGAGCACGACGATCGCCACGACGGACAGCAGGGGGACCACCGCCCACGCCACCAGCGCCGGGACCGGACGGTTGCGGGCCGCCCAGCACCCGAGCAGGACCACGGCGACCGCGACGAGGAGCAGGAGGAGCTCGGTCGGCGTCGGGTTCCGGGCGCCCGTCTGCACCGGGAGGAAGACGACCGTCACCAGCACCGCGACACCGGCGAGCACGACCATGCTGGAGCGCGCCGCCGACCGACTGCGCGGCTGCATCCACAGCAGGAACCGCATGTCCTGGCCTCCTCACCGACCCGTCCGACGTCGTGTTGCCCCGCACCGCCCAGCGTAGAGGTCAGGTCGCCGCCGGGTGCGCGTTCGTCCGGGGAGGGCGCGTCATCGGTGCTGGTCGGAGAGCCAGAGCCCGACCAGGCCGCCGAAGTGGGCCTCGAAGCGGTCCCACTCCTGGGGCGGGTAGGTCTGCTGGACGGTCGAGGTGAGCATCCGGCGGAAGTCGTCGGAGGCGACCCAGTCGAGCACCATCTCCGGCACGTGCGCCAGGGTCGTGGCACAGAACTCGCGGTACCGCTCGGTCTCGAAGTGCGCGTCGGCCAGGGCCTGGTACGCCGCGAGCCGGTCCTCGTGGCCGAGCGCGGGGTCGTCGGCGACGGCGAACCACGGCGCGGTGTCGATGTGCGGGCGCGGCGAACGCCCGGTGACGACGCAGTAGGTGCTCCAGCGCAGCAGCGCTGTCATCGCCCACGGGAAGTAGTAGTGCAGCGAGGTGACGGCGACGTCCGGGCAGGCGTTCGCGTAGTCGATGGGGTACACGACGCCGTCCTTGACGAGCATCTCGCACGAGTTGAACTCCCATCGGAAGAAGGCGTTGACGGTCTGGCTCGTCGTGACCACCTCGCGGCCGACCTCGTCGGAGAGGAAGCCGTGGACGACGGCGTAGCGGTCGTGCATCGGCTCGTCCGGCCGGAACTTCATCGCCATCGTCTCGGGCCCGATGGTCAGCGTGCGGACGAAGTGCTCGTAGTCGGGCACCGACGCCTGCAGGTGCATGAGCATCTCCCCGGAGTCGTCGTAGGCGCGATGCAGGTCCTCCCGGTCGCGCACCTGCGAGACGCCGCGCCAGCCACCGCCGTCGAACGGCTTCATGTACAGCGGGTAGCCCAGGGACGCGGCGATCTCGTCGAGGTCGAAGCCGCGGTTGTAGCGCGCCGAGGTGTAGGCCCACCGGGCGTTGTCGACCGGGTGCTTGTAGGGGACGAGGACGGTCTCGGGCACGTTCATCCCGAGCCGCATCAGCGCGCAGTACGCCGAGTGCTTCTCCATCGACTGGAAGGTGAACGGGCTGTTGAGCAGGTAGACGTCGTCCATGAGGGCGACCTTCTTGAGCCACTCGCGCGGGTGGTAGTACCAGTGCGCGAGCCGGTCGATGACCAGCTCGTGGTGCGGCCGGTCGCGCAGGTTGAACGGCTCGATGGTCATCCGCTCCGTGCTCACCGTGTGGGTGGAGCCGTCCGGGGCGGTGAGCACGCCGAGCCGGGCGGCCAGCGCCTCGAACGCGGTCGGCCAGTCCTCCTCGGCGCCGAGCAGGAGCCCCACGGGATGGTCGGTGGCGGTCACGTCGGATCGTCCTCTCGGTCAGGCGAATCGGGGTAGGTGGTGCGCGAGCTGGCGCGCCCACCACGGCCAGTCGTGCGCGCTGTCGTGGCCCCAGACGTCGAGCTCGTGGCGGATGCCCCGGCGGGACAGCAGCTCCGCGAACTCGCGGGTGGCGGGCAGCGAGCGGGTGGGCGACACCTCGAAGGGGCCCTGCCCGACGACGAGCAGGATCGAGACCCGGGAGCGCAGCCAGTCGAGGTGGCCGCCCTCGGCGTTGGCGACGTAGGCGGTGGGGTTCGCGAAGTAGGTGGCGTCGCCGAGCTCGCCCCAGCCGTTCCACGTCGAGGGGTCGTAGTTGCCGGACAGCCCGATGGCCACCGGGACGACGTCGGCGCGCGTGAGGGCCAGGTGGACCGCGTGGTAGGCACCCAGCGAGGGGCCGGCGGCGACGACCTCGCTCGAGCCGCCGGTCTCGGCCTGCACCCACGGCAGCACCGCCTCGGAGAGCCAGGCGGTGTAGGCACCGGCGCGACGCGCGCGCTCCTCGGTGGGCAGCGACGCGTCCGACCACGACCACCCGTCGAGCGAGTCGACGCAGAAGAGGCTGACCCGCCCGGCGTCGAGGAGCGGCCGGACCGCGTCGAGCATCCCGTTGCCCTCGGCGTCGCGGGCGCTCCCGGCCTCGGACGGGAAGAGGAGCACCGGGCGGCCCCAGTGGCCGTGGCGGACCACCTCGAGATCGGCGTCGTGTCCGGGGACGCCGAGCCGGACGCTGCGCTGCTCCATGCGCCCCGACCCTAGTGGGGCCTCAGCCCGCCGTGCCTTCCGAGCACCACAGGGTCCGCAGCACCTCGGAGAGCGTCGGGTCGAGGGCGTCGCGCCAGGCGGTGTAGTTGTGCAGGTCGGCGACCTCGCGGTAGCGCACGTCGTGGCCCGCCCGGCGCAGGGCGGCGGCCATGTCGCGGTTGTTCGCGGCGTTCTCCTCGAGCGCGCCGCAGGTCATCCCGACGACGAGGGGGTGCTCGGCGTGCCGGGCGTCGAGCACGCCCTGCACGGCCCGGGAGATGCGCCCGAAGTACCGGAACCCGCTCTCGGAGTCGTCGTGGCGGACCTGGAAGAACGAGCCCGACTGGGCGAGCACGCCGCCGACCCGGGGGGCCGCCGCGAGCGCGAGGAGGAGGGCGGTGAGGCCGCCGAGGCTGGCGCCGACGACGACGACCGGACCGCGCACCGGGTGTGCCGCGGCGATCCGGTCGAGCCCGGCCTCGGCGACGGTGCGCAGGTAGCGCGGGGACCCGGAGTACCACGCGTCGCGCAGGACCGGGTGGGCCAGGGCCACCCGATGCGGGGGCAGCGTCCCGGCCGCGACGAGGGCCCCCGAGTAGCGGGTGACCTCGGCGAGCAGGTCGTACTCGGGCCCGTCGTGGACGAGGAGCATCGGCGCCGGCTCGTCGGCCCCGAGGGACGTCGGTGACCACACGGTGACGGGGACGTCGTCGGCGGTCTCGCCCGCCACCGCCATCGGCTCGAGGCGGCCGTCGACCACGGGGGCGTCGAGCCACCACGGCGGGGCGTAGCCGGGCAGCTCGAGGACCGAGCGGTCGCCGAACGCCGTGGCCACCCGCCGGGGGTTCGCCGGGTCGGGCCCGACCTCGGTCTGCTCGCCGCGGGTCACCGCGAGGCGGTACTCGAGCCGCCCCAGCGGTGGGGCCGGCAGCTCGAGGACCCACTCGGTCCCCACACGCCGGAACGCGCGGGGGCCCGGGACCACCGGGTCGCAGTCGAGCGAGACGGCGGTGACCGCCTCGTCCGCGGCGTCGAGCCCGAACCGGACGAGGCCGTCGTGGTGCGTCGGCCGCACCGTCAGAACAGCGCGCTCATGAGCGCGGTGCGCCCCTTGCGGACCCGCTCGTCCTGGGCACCGACGACGTCGAAGAGCCCGAGGAGGTGGGTGCGCGCCTGCTCGCGCTCCTCGCCCGCGCTGGTGCGGACGAGGTCGACGAGCCGGGTGAACGCGTCCTCGACGTGGCCGCCGAGGACGTCGAGGTCGGCGACGACGCAGGCCGCGGCGACGTCGGAGGGGTCGGCCGCGGCGGCCGCCCGGGCGGCCTGGAGGTCGACGCCCGCGGTGCGCTCCATGAGCCGCACCTGCGCGAGGCCGAGCCGCGCGTCCTCGTCCTTGGGGTCGGCGGCGAGCGCCTGCTCGTAGGCGGTGGCCGCCGCGGGGAGGTCGCCGCGCTCGATGGCCTCGTACGCGGCCTCGTGCAGGGGGGAGAGGGCCTCCTCCTCGGCCTCGGCGCCCTCGGGGAGCGGGCCGAGGTCGACCCGGCCGGTGATGCCGTTCTGGACCGCGGCCTGGAGCAGCTGGTCGACGGCCTCTGCCACCTGCCGCTCGTCGGCGACGCCCGGGAAGAGCGGGACCGGCTGGCCTTGGAGCAGCCCGAAGGTCGCCGGGACGGTCGGCTGCCCGAAGGCCTGGACGAGGAGGGGCTGGAAGGCCTGGAGCAGCTCGGGCTCGCCGGTGAGGTCCGCCGTGAGGACGAGGACGCGCCCCTCCTGGCGTGCGGCCACCCGGGCGACGGTGTCGACGAGCTGGCGGGTCTGCGGGTGCCCGGAGGACCAGAGGACGAGCAGGCCCGCGACCTGGACGGTGCGGGTCAGCGCCTGCTGCAGCGTCGCCGGGGTGACCTCGACGACGAGGCCCTCCGGGACCGCGGGCACGGGGGCGGCGTCCGCGCCGGGGGGACGGCCGCCCCCCGCGGGCACGCCGCCACCACCGGTGGCGGCACCCGGGGTCGTCAGCTGCGAGACGGCGGACAGGTCGACGGCACCGCGGGTGCCGGCGGGCTCGGGGGTCTGCGTCATGGTCGGATTCTCCCGCACCGGAGGGACTCGTGCCGGACCGGGGTCAGCGGCCCTTGCCGGCGGCCAGCAGCTCGGTCGCGCCGATGGCCGTGGCGTCACCCTCGGTGGGCACGACGAGGACGATCGGCTCGAGGCTGGTCAGGCTGAGGGACTTCGTCACCTTCTTCTTGCCGACGAGCGCGGAGTAGCGCGACGGCAGGACGAGCTCCTTGGCCCCGGGGCGCACCGAGATGGTGTCGGTGCGACGCATGAGGCCGAAGGCGACGACCCCACCGCCGGCGAGGCGGAAGGCCACGGCGTGGCGCAGGTCGGGTGTGTGCACCTGCGCGAGCGTCGCGAGCCGGCCGAGCGCCTTGGTCTGCACCGCCGCCGAGACTCCCAGCGCGTCGGCGAAGGAGTCCTTGGCGTCCACGCCCTTCGGCGGGGTCTTCGGGGCCGGGCGACCCAGGGCGGCCGCGTAGCCCTGGAAGGCCTTGGCCGGCGAGATCGGCAGCCCCTCGCCGTCCTCGACCGGCACGAAGGGCGCCCCGTCCCCGCGGCCCCCGAGGCTCGGGAGGCGCGCGCCGCCGAGCATCGGGACCGAGGCCTCGATGCGGAAGGGGGCCTGCGGGGAGCGGGACACCATGACGTGGAGGTACTGGGTCGAGGTCGACTCGTCGAGCGTCGTGGCGAGGATGGCCCGTGGCCACTCACGACCGCGGGACTGGGCGAGGACCGTGGGCGCGGGGCCCTTGGCCAGGCCCGCCTCCGTCGTCGCGACCGCACCGCGCGCGGCCGCGGTGTCGGCCATCGTCAGGGCGTCGCCGGCGAGCACCGCGGCCCGGGCCGCGTGCCCCGTGGCGCCCGGCTCGGTGGCCGTCGCGCGGGCGGCGGCGAGGAGCCGGGCGGCGATCGCGGTCGCACCCTCCTCGTCGAGCGGCGCGGCGGTGGAGCGCTCGGACGGGGCGTCGTGCAGCCCGACGAGCGCGTCCGTGGCGCCGCAGCCCGTCGTCGCGAGGGCGAGGCCCAGCGCCGCGGCGGTCAGCGCGTGGCGGCGGGTCGGCCGGCTGGTCGGGCGGCGGGTGGCACGGGTCATCGGGCGACCTCCTCGTCGGTCGGGGCGAGCGGGGCGGACGGGCGACGGCGCGGCCAGAGCGCGACGACGCCGGCCGCGACGAGGAAGAGCCCGACGAGGACCGCGACGACCGACTCGACGAACCAGCGCTTGTCGACGACGCGGAGGGTCACGGACGCGACCGACCCGCGGCCGGCGGCGACGACGACGCTCTCCGGAGCGTCCTGCTGGTGCACGGTCATCGTCACGGGTCCGTCGGCGTCGTCCTGCGAGCGCCAGAGGTCGGCGGTGCCGAGGGTCGGCGGCTCACCGGACCCGGTCGTCGTCGTCTCGAGGCGCCACTCGCGCACCGAGACACCGCTCACCCGCACGTGTGCGGAGTCGCCGAGGACGGCGGTGGCGTCGGAGGGGTTGGCCAGGGCCATCCACAACGAGCCGCCGCGCGTCGGCGTCGCGGTGACGACGACGTCGGCGTCGACGCAGTTGAGCACCTCGGGGGGGATGACGACGGGGGCGCCGGCCGCCGGGCGGGCGGTGAACTCGGCCGTGCCGCTGCCGCCGAGGGCGGCCGCGAACCACACACCGAGGACGGTGAGGGCGAGCCCGACGAGGGCGGCGAGAGCACCGGCCACCCGCGTGACTGTCCTGAGCATCGAGAGGGTTTCCTTCGGGGTCCGGGGCGCACCGGATCCGGGGTCCGGGGCACGAGGCGTACCCTCCACGATGACAAACGCCCGGACCGTGGACAAATCCCGCGCTCTCAGGGAGTGAAGTCGCGCGCCCCCACACGCACCTCCCGCAACAGGGAGAACAGGAGTGCGTGCTGCTCCGGGTCGAGCATCCCGAGCCCGAAGTCGGCCTGCTCGAGGTCGGCGGTCACCGCCTCCATCGCCTCCCGGCCGGCGTCGGTGATGACGGCGAAGGCCCCGCGGCGGTCGGCGGGGTTGGGGACGCGCTCCACGAAGCCCTGGGCGAGGAGGCGCTGGACGATGTTGGTGGCGCTCGTCGGATGGACCATGAGCCGCTCGCCGACCTTCGACATCGACAACCGGCCCTCGCGGCTGAAGGCGAGGAGGACGAGCGCCTCGTAGCGGGCGAAGGTCAGCCCGTGCCGACCGGCGATGGCGTCGAACCGGGCGAGGAGGAGCTGCTGGACGCGCATGACCGACGTCGCGGTGGCCATCGACGCCGACCGCGACCCCTCGCCCCACCGGGCCACCCAGAGCTCACGTGCCCGCTCGATGGGGTCGAACGGGAGGCGGACCGGCTCGCTCACGCCCTGCACGCTAGCGAACCCCGTCCGCGCGTCGTTTGTGCGTCTCGCCCGGATGTCCCTAGCGTGGGGCGGGTGACTGGCTCGAGAACCGTGGCCTGGGAGCGGTACGACGCCGTGCTCCTCGACCTCGACGGCGTGCTCACCCCCACCGCCCGGGTGCACATGGCCGCATGGGCCGAGATGTTCGGCGAGTTCCTCAGCGGGCTCGACCGCACCCGGCCGGGCTTCGAGGACGCCGACACCGCGCCGTACACGGAGGCCGACTACTTCGCGCACGTCGACGGCAAGCCCCGTTACGAGGGCGTCGCCGACCTCCTCGCCGCGCGCGGCATCGTCCTGCCGCCGGGCTCCCCCGACGACCCGTCGTCGGCCGAGACCGTGTGCGGGCTCGGCAACCGCAAGAACGCCGCGTTCACGACGGTCCTGGCCCGCGACGGCGTCGAGCCCTACCCCGGGTCGGTCGCGCTGCTCGACCGCCTCGGCGCACTCGGCACCCGGCTCGCCGTCGTCTCCTCGTCGGCCAACGCCCCGGCCGTGCTCGAAGCCGCCGGGCTCGCCGACCGGTTCGTCACCGTCGTCGACGGTCGGGTGGCCGCCGACCTCGGCCTCGCCGGCAAGCCCGCCCCCGACACCTTCCTCCACGCCGCCGCGGAGTGCGGCACGACGCCGGCCCGGGCGGTCGTCGTCGAGGACGCCGTCTCCGGGGTGCGCGCGGGAGCGGCCGGCGGCTTCGGGCACGTCGTCGGCGTCGACCGCGGCGCCGGCGCCGGGGCGCTGGCCGCCGCCGGGGCCGACCTCGTCGTCGCCGACCTCGGGGAGCTCGCGTGAGGACGACCGCCGTCGCCCCGGACCCCCTCGACCGCACCCGTTTCCCCGCCGACCCGTGGCGCCTGGTCGAGTGCGAGCCCAGCGACGACGACCTCGGGCACACCGAGACCCTCTTCGCCGTCGCGAACGGCTACATCGGGATGCGGGGCAACCCCGAGGAGGGCCGCGAGGTCCACGAGCACGGCACGTTCGTCAACGGGTTCCACGAGACCTGGCCGATCCGGCACGCGGAGGCCGCGTACGGCTTCGCCCGCACCGGACAGACCATCGTCAACGTCCCGGACGCGAAGCTGGTCAAGGTGTACGTCGACGACGAGCCGCTCGTCGTCGGGATGGCCGACCTCGAGGAGTACGAGCGCAGCCTCGACCTGCGCGACGGCATCCTGCGCCGCTCGCTCGTGTGGCGCACGCCCTCGGGCAAGCGGGTGCGGGTCGCCTCCACCCGGATGGTCTCGATGACCGAGCGCCACCTCGCGGTGATCACCCTCGAGGTGACGATGCTCGACGGCGACGCCCCCGTGGTCGTCTCCTCCCAGCTGCTCAACCGCCAGGACGGCGAGGACGAGTACCACGAGCCGGCGCACACCAGGGTCGCGATGGTCGACCCCCGCAAGGCCGGCGCGTTCCGCGGCCGCGTCCTGCTCCCCCGGCTGCACGCGGCGAGCGAGGACCGGCTCGCCCTCGGGTACCGCTGCGCGAACTCCGGGATGACGGTGACCGCCGTCGCCGACCACCGGGTCGAGGTCCCCGACGGCTCCGAGGTCGTCGTGAGGGCCGAGGACGACCTCGCGAAGGCGGTCTACCGCGTCGAGGCGCGCGAGGGACGCACGGTGCGTTTCGAGAAGCTCGTCGCGTACCACACCTCGCGCAGCCTGCCGGTGCGCGAGCTGGCCGACCGCTGCGAGCGCACGCTCGACCGCGCCGGCCAGCACCCGGTCGTCGAGCACCATGCCCGCCAGCGGGCCTGGTTCGACCGGTTCTGGGCCGCCAGCGACGTGGAGGTCGACACCGCCGACGAGCACCGGGCGGCCGTGCAGCAGGCGGTCCGCTACAACCTCTTCTCGCTCGCCCAGGCCAGCGCCCGCGCCGACCGGCAGGGCGTCCCCGCCAAGGGCGTCACCGGCTCCGGCTACGAGGGGCACTACTTCTGGGACAGCGAGGTCTACGTCGCCCCGTTCCTCACCTACACCCAGCCCGATGCGGCGCGGAACCTCCTCCACTTCCGCAGCCTCATGCTGCCGGCGGCCCGCGACCGCGCCCGCGAGATGTCGCAGCGCGGAGCCCTCTTCCCGTGGCGCTCGATCAACGGCGAGGAGGCCTCGGCCTACTACGCCGCCGGGACCGCCCAGGTGCACCTGGACGCCGACGTCGCGCACGCGCTCGCCCAGTACCTCGCCGCCACCGGCGACGTCGACTTCCTCGTCCGGCACGGCATGGCGATCCTCGTCGAGACCGCGCGCCTCTACGCCGACCTCGGCTTCTGGCGCAGCAACGGCACCGCCAGCTTCCACATCCACGGGGTGACCGGCCCGGACGAGTACACGACGGTCGTCAACAACAACCTGTTCACCAACGTCATGGCCCGCTCCAACCTCGAGCACGCGGCCGCGGCGGCGGAGCGGCTGCGCGAGGAGCGCCCGGAGGACTGGGCCCGCCTCGCGCGGCGGCTCGAGGTCACCGACGACGAGGTCACCGAGTGGCGGCGCTGTGCCGCGGGCATGCACATCCCGTTCGACGAGGGCCTGGGCATCCACCCGCAGGACGACTTCTTCCTCGACCGGGAGGTGTGGGACCTCAGCCGCACCCCGGCCTCGGTGCGTCCCCTGCTGCTCCACTACCACCCGCTCGTCATCTACCGGTTCCAGGTGCTCAAGCAGGCCGACGTCGTCCTCGCCCTCTACCTCCAGGGCGACCGCTTCACGGCCGAGGAGAAGCGCGCGGACTTCGAGTACTACGACCCCATCACCACCGGTGACAGCACGCTCTCCGCGGTCGTGCAGTCGGTCGTCGCCGCCGAGGTCGGCTACCACCAGGCGGCGCTCGAGTACTTCCACGAGGCGCTCTACGTCGACCTCGCCAACCTCCACGACAACACGGTCGACGGGCTGCACATCGCCTCGGCCGGCGGCGTGTGGGCGGCGCTGGTCGGCGGCTTCGGCGGGATGCGCGACCACGGCGGCCGGCTCGTCCTCGACCCGCGGCTGCCGGCGGCGTGGGAGTCGCTCACCTTCCGCCTCACGTGGCGGGGCACGCGGGTCCGGTTCCGGCTCACCGCGTCCGAGCTGCGGATGGAGGTCGAGGAGGGCGAGGGGCCGGTGCCGGTGACCGTCCGCGGCACCGAGCACTCCGTGGCGCCGGGCGACCCGGTGTGCGTCCTCCTCGACGGCCAGGGCCCACGGGTCGACGGCCTGCTCCCCAAGCGGCCCCGCCTCGGCGGGGTGCGGGCGGACGGCAGCCGCATCACGGCCGGGGTGCCCGACCCGATCCCGTTCGAGGAGCTCGAGAACCCCGAGTCGCTCGTCAGCGACCCGACGAGCTGAGGGCCCGGGGGGTGAGCTCCATGTCGAGGGCCGCGACCTCGACGCCGTCGAAGAGGAGGGCCTCCGGGCGCACCCCGGTCGGGACGAAGCCGACCTTCTCGTAGACGTGCCGGGCGCGCGGGTTGAACTCGAAGACCTCGAGGGTGACCCGCTCGATGCCGACGGCGAAGGCGTACCGGCAGAGCAGCCACACGGCCTCGGTGCCGAGCCCTCGCCCGCGGCCCTCGGGCCCGAGGAGGCAGCGCAGGTTCGTCGTCCGGCCGCCGTCGTCGTACTCGTTGAGGACCACCTCGCCGACGACCCGGCCGGACTCGGCGTCGACGACGGCGAGGTCGAGCCGGTCCGGCTGCTGCGAGCGCGTCGCGTACCAGTGGCGCAGGCCGTCGTCGAGGGGTTGGGGCCGCTGCGCCTCCGCCGTCGTCCCGACGCTGCCGGTGAGCCGGCGCACCTCGGGGTCGGAGAGGATCTCGGCCATCGCCGGCGCGTCGTCACCGACGAGCGGGCGGAGCACGACCTTCTCGCCGCGCAGCGTGGGCTTCTCGGAGAGGTCGGGCGTGCCGGTCATCCGCCGACCGCCTCGACCAGCCGGTCCGCGGCCGACCAGGCGTCGGTGCGGCCGTCGACCACCTCGGCCGCGAGGGCGTCGAGGCGGTCCCCACCGTCGAGACCGCCGACCCTGGCCCGGAGCACCTCGAGCGCCAGACCCTCCACCTCGCGGGCCGCGCGGTGCAGGCGGCGCCTGCGCAGCCCCTCGTCGCCGAGGTGGCGACGGTGCCCGTCGATCGCGCCGAGCAGCTCGGCGACCCCCTCCCCCGACGTCGCGACGGTGCGGACCACCGGTGGGCGCCAGTCGGATTCGTCACGGGCGGCCATCGCGACCACGTGCCGCAGGTCGCGGGTCGTGCCCGAGGCGCCCTCGCGGTCGGCCTTGTTGACGACGAGCACGTCGGCGACCTCGAGGATGCCGGCCTTCGCGGCCTGGACGCCGTCACCCAGCCCCGGCGCCAGGACGACGACCGTCGTGTCGGCCGTCCCCGCGACCTCGACCTCGCTCTGCCCGACCCCGACCGTCTCCAGGAGGACGACGTCGCAGCCCGCGGCGTCGAGGACCCGCAGGGCCTGGGGCGCCGCCCACGACAGCCCACCGAGGTGCCCGCGCGAGGCCATCGAGCGGATGAACACCTCGGGGTCGGCAGCGTGCTCGGACATCCGGATCCGGTCGCCGAGCAGCGCGCCGCCGGAG